>JAPLUA010000600.1 GCA_026397855.1 Verrucomicrobiota bacterium
ATGGCGTGCGCTCGGGCGTGTCCCAGGACGGCACGAAGTTCTTCTACGTCAATCCCCTGGAGAGCGCCGGCACGCACCACCGGTCGCCGTGGTTTGGCTGTGCGTGCTGTCCGCCGAACGTGACGCGCACCCTCGCCGCGCTGGGCGGCTACGCTTATGCCACAGGCCCCGACTCCCTCTACGTGAACCTTTACATCCAGGGCTCGGCCAGGGCAAAGGTCGGCGGTGCCCCGGTCACGCTTAAGGTCACTACGGACTACCCGTGGGACGGCAAGGTCAGGTTGGAGTTGGCGCCCGCCACGCCGGCCAGGTTCGCCTTGCGGCTACGCGTGCCGGGCTGGTGCGGGGATGCCAGCGTAAAGGTGAACCGCCGCGCCGTGTCCGTGCCGGCGGTTGAGAACGGCTACCTGGTTCTCGACCGGGAATGGAAGCGGGGGGATCGGGTGGAGTTGGACCTGCCCATGCCGGTTCAGAAGGTCGCGGCGAACCCGAACGTGAAGGCGGACCAGGGTCTGCTGGCCATCCAGCGCGGTCCGATCGTCTATTGCCTGGAGCAATGCGATCAAACCGAGCCGCTGGCATCGTTTTGGCTGCCGCCTGAAGCCGGGTTGAAGGCCCGGCGCGAGTCCGACCTGCTGGGCGGGGTGGTGACCGTCACCGGCGAAGCCCTGGCCACATCCCCGCAGAAGTGGGGTCGTAACCTCTACCAACCGGCCCCGGCTTCCCGTCGCGTGGCGCTCAAGGCGATTCCCTACTACGCCTGGGATAATCGCCAGCCCGGCACCATGCGAGTGTGGCTGCCGGTTGCGCCGCTGGCGCTGCCCGCGCGCGGGCTTGAAGCCCGGGCCAAAGTCACCGTGAGCTTTGCCAACGACAACTGCCAGCCGCAGGCCATCAACGACGGCCTGGAGCCCAAGAACAGCGGCGATCAGCCCGCAACCCTTTGCCATTGGTGGCCGCACAAAGGCTCTGCGGAATGGGCCCAATACAGCTGGAAAACCCCCGTGCGAGTCAGCGGTGCGCGGGTCTATTGGTTTGATGACACCGGCCGCGGAGAGTGCCGGCTGCCGGCCTCCTGGCACATCGAGTACCTCGACCAAGGCAAGTGGAAGACGGTCGCCGCCAACGGCAGCTATCCCGTCGCCAGGGACAATTGGTGCGCGGCGCGTTTTGCGCCGGTCACGACAACCGCCCTGCGCCTGCTCGTCCAACTGCCTCCCGACTTCGCCGCCGGCGTTCATGAGTGGAAAGTGAACGAGCCGGGCGATGCGGATTAGGACCACCGGAGCACTTATGGTAATCGTTCCGGCTAGAACGTGGTTGATGGCTGTCCTCCTGGTTCCCTGGCACGGTTTCGCTCTGCCTGAGACGGTTGCCGTGCCTTCACGCCTCCCGCAGACCAACCTGTTGGTATTCCACAACCGGACCGGCGCAGTTGCCCCCGTCAAATCCAAGGCCGACTGGCAGCGCCGCCGGTCGGAGATCGTGCGAGGCATGGAGGAGGTCATGGGACCGCTGCCGGGCCGGGATAAACGCTGTCCGCTCGACCTGCGCATCGAGCGCGAGGACGACGGCGGAAGCTATGTGCGGCGGCTCATCACTTACGCCGCGGAGCCGGGATCACGCGTGCCGGCCTGCCTGCTGATTCCCAAAGCCACCCGCGGCGCGAAGAAAAGGCAGCCCGCCATCCTGGCGCTGCACCCGACCGACATGCAATACGGTCACCGCGTGGTTGCGGAGGAACTGCGCGCTTACTACCGGGCTTACGGGCGGGATCTGGCCGAGCGCGGCTACGTGGTGCTCGCGCCCGCCTACCCGATCATGGCCGATTACCAGCCCGACGTTAAAGCGCTCGGCTACCAGAGCGGCACCATGAAGGCCATCTGGGACAACATTCGCGGGCTGGACCTGCTCGAAACGCTGCCCTATGTGCGCAAGGGACGATTCGGGGCCATCGGCCATTCCCTGGGCGGGCATAACGCCATTTACACCGCACTCTTCGATCCGCGCATCCAGGTGGTGGTGTCCAGTTGCGGGTTTGATTCCTACCTCGACTATGGCGGCGGCGATCCCAGGAACTGGGAGTTGGAGCGCGGCTGGTGCCAGACCCGTTACATGCCCCGGCTCGCGAACTATCGCGGGCGCCTGGCCGAAATCCCCTTCGACTTCCATGAACTCCTGGGGGCCCTGGATCCCCGGCCGGTCTTCGTCAACGCGCCGCTCCGAGACTCCAACTTCCGGTGGCAAAGCGTGGATGAGGTGCTGAAGGCGGCGTC
>JAPLUA010000124.1 GCA_026397855.1 Verrucomicrobiota bacterium
AGGTGGCGCGCGAACTGGGCAAAGGGAGCACCTTCACTGTCCGGCTGCCGGGCCTGTCACAGCCACCGGAATCGTCGCCGATTCCCTAGTACCTCGCAGGCATAATCGGCAAGACACTTGCCCGCCCGCGGTGTTGCATCGAACTGGGGATTTGACGCGCCGCCCACTTTATCCTACCGTTCGGCAAGTTCGTGTTCAAAGACGCAAATAATTCTGCCACGTCGGTGCAGCCGATTGTGGGTGCCGCGCCGGTGTCCAAGCCGGCGCTGTATTACCATTTCAAGTCGAGCAAGGCCAGTTTGCGGGCGAGCTGGCGATGGGGATCCACGGCCCGTTGAATACCTGCGTCATGGTCCCATTGCTGGCGCCCGAATGCCCGCTGGACCGGCAGGCAGCCAGGCAGATCGTCCGGTTTTTCCTCGAGGGCGCAGCAAGACGGCAGGCCGTGCCGCCTGTCCACTGAGCGCCGCACTCCAGTCTTTCTCCCATGAAAACCAAGATCGCAATCGCCATTCTCATCGTGCTGGGTGTCCTGGGGGCATTGTCCGGCATCAAGACCCTGCAAATCAAGAAGCTCATTGAGACCGGCAAGTCGTTTGTGCAGCCGCCGGAGTCGGTCTCCTCGGCCACGGTGCGGGAGGAGAAGTGGCAAGGCACCCTCACGGCCATCGGGTCCGTTACCGCGGTCCAGGGCGTGACCGTCACCCCGGAAATCCCGGGCTCCGTGCGCGAGATCGCTTTCGAGTCCGGCGCCATCGTGAACAAGGGCGACCTGCTGGTGCGGCTGGACACCTCGTCTGAGGATGCGCAACTGCGGGCGCTGGAGGCACAGGCCGAGCTGGCGCGCATCACCGTGGCGCGCGAGCGCACGCTGCGGAACCAGAACCTGATTCCGCAATCGGAGCTGGATTCGGCCGAGGCCACGCTGAAGCAGAACCAGGCCAACGCCGATGTCCTGCGCACCACGATCGAAAAGAAGACCATCCGCGCGCCGTTCGCCGGGCGGCTGGGCCTGCGGCTGGTCAACCTGGGGCAATATCTGGAGGCGGGGAAACCGATTGCGGCGCTCCAATCGCTCGATCCGGTTTACGTGGAGTTTTCCTTCCCGCAGCAGGAGCTGGCGCAGCTCAAGACCGGGATGCGGGTGGGCCTCACGACCGACTCCTACCCGGGGCGACAGTTCGATGGCAAGCTGACCGCGATCACCCCCAATCTCGACCCGTCCACGCGCAGCGTCGGTTTGCAGGCCACTCTGGCCAATTCCGATCAGCTCCTGCGCCCGGGAATGTTCGCCCGGGTCGAGCTCCTCCTGCCCGAAGAGAAGAAGCTGCTGGTGATTCCATCGACCTCGGTGCTCAGCGCCCCGTACGGCGACTCGGTCTATGTGATTGAATCCAAGGCTGGCACGAACGGCGCGCCGTCCAGCCTGGTGGTGCGGCAACAGTTTGTCCGCACCGGACGCTCGCACGGCGATTTCCTGAGCGTGGAAACAGGCCTCAAGCCGGGCGATCGCATCGTCAGCGCCGGCATCTTCAAGCTCCGCAACGGCATGGCAGTAACCGAGAACAACGAGCTGAAGCCGAAGAACGACCTGGCACCGCGGCCCTCGGATAGCTGAGCCCATGAAGTCTTTCACGGACATCTTTATCCGCCGGCCGGTGCTCGCCATCGTGGTGAACCTGGTGATATTGATCGCCGGGTTCCAGGCCATCCGTTCCCTGGTCGTTCGACAATACCCGCGCAGCGACAACGCCACGGTGACCGTCACCACCGTTTACGTGGGCGCCAGTGCCGACCTCGTGCGCGGGTTCATTACCACCCCCCTGGAGCGGGCCATCGCCGGCGCCGACGGCATCGAGTATGTCGAATCCAGCAGCAAGCTCGGCATGTCCACCATCACGGCGCGCCTCAAGCTCAACTACGATCCCACCAAGGCGCTCGCAGAAATCAGATCCAAGGTGGACCAGGTCCGCAATGACCTTCCCCCCGAAGCCGAGGTTCCCACGATCAATATTGTCTCGGCCGATTCCCAGTTCGCAGCCGCTTACCTGAGCTTCACCTCGGACATCCTTGAGGCGAACCAGATCACGGACTACCTGGTGCGGGTGGTCCAGCCCCGGCTTTCGGCGCTCGAGGGTGTGCAGCGCGCGGATATCCTGGGGGGACGGACCTTCGCGATGCGCATCTGGCTCAAGCCGGACCGCATGGCGGCCCTGAACATCAACCCGAACCAGGTCCGGGCGGCCCTGGGGGCGAATAACTTTCTTTCGGCCGTCGGCCGCACCAAGGGCTCGCTGGTCCAGGTCAACCTCAGCGCCAACACCGACCTGCGCTCCATCGAGGAGTTCCGCAACCTGGTCGTCCACCAGTCCGGGGACAACCTGGTCCGGCTCCGTGACGTTGCCGACGTGGTGCTGGGCGCGGAAGATTACGAATCGGAGGTCCGCTTCAGCGGCGAGCGGGCGGTGTTCATGGGTATCTGGCCCCTGCCCAACGCCAACTCGCTGGACGTGATCAAGCGCGTGCGCGCCGAGCTGGCGATGATCGAGAAGGATCTTCCCACCGGCCTCACCGGCCGGATTGCCTACGACGCCACCAAGTACATTGATGACGCCATTCACGAAGTCCTGAGGACATTGTCCGAGACGTTGCTGATTGTCGCCATCGTCATCTTCCTGTTCCTGGGCTCGCTGCGGTCGGTGCTGGTGCCGCTGGTGGCCATTCCCATCTCCTTGATCGGCGCCGTTTTCCTGATGCAGGCCTTCGGGTTCACGCTCAACCTGCTCACGCTTTTGGCCATCGTGCTGTCGGTCGGCCTCGTGGTGGATGATGCCATCGTGATCGTCGAGAACGTGGAGCGCCATGTCCGCGAAGGCCAGACTCCGGTGCAGGCGGCGATCCTGGGGGCGCGGGAACTGGTCAGCCCGGTCATCGCCATGACGATCACCCTGGCGGCGGTCTATGCGCCGATCGGCCTGCAAGGCGGCCTCACCGGCTCGCTCTTCCGGGAGTTTGCGTTCACGCTGGCCGGGGCCGTCTTCATCTCGGGAATCGTCGCCCTCACCCTCTCGCCGGTTATGTCCTCGAAGCTGCTCGACGCCGGGCGCGAGGATCACGGTTTGACGGGCCGGATCAACCGCGACTTCGACCGCCTGCGCCGCGCCTACGGGCGGGTGCTGGACGCCACGCTTTCGGCGCGTCCGGCTGTTTATGTCGTCTGGATCGTGCTCAGCCTGCTGGCGATTCCCATGTTCATCATGGCGCCCAAGGAACTCGCCCCCACCGAGGACCAGGGCTTCATGATGGGCATCGTCGAGGCGGCCGCCGACGCGACGATTGACCAGACCACCTTCTACACCGAGGCCCTCAACAAGAAGCTGATGAGCGTGCCTGAGGCGGCGCAGACGTTCCAAATCACCTTTCCGGACAACGGGTTCAGCGGCCTGGTTCTCAAACCCTGGGGCGAGCGCAAGCGGTCTGTCTTCAAGATCGAGCCCGAAGTGCAGGAGAAGGTTGGCAGCATTCCCGGTATTCGCAGTTTTGTCGTCACTCCGCCCGCACTCCCCGGCGGCGGCCAGTTCCCGGTGGAGTTTGTGATCGGCGCGACGGCGGAGCCGGAGACGATTCTGAAGTTTGCCGAGGAGCTGCAGCAGAAGGCGGCGACCAGCGGCATGTTCGCGTTCCCGCCCGTCATTGACACCAAGATTGACCAGCCTGAAGTGGAACTCGTAATGGACCGCGACAAGGTGGCGAACCTAGGCCTGAACATGGCCATGGTGGGCGCCGACCTCGCATCCCTGGTGGGCGGCAATTTCGTCAACCGGTTCAACCTGGCCGGCCGCAGTTACAAGGTCATCCCCCAGCTCAAGCGCATCGAGCGCCTGAACGCCAGCCAGCTCGAAAGCATCTATGTGAAAGGCCCCAACGACAAGCTGGTGCCGCTGAGCACCTTCGCGTCGCTGAAGAAGAAGACCGGGCCCCGGTCGCTCAACCGCTTCCAGCAATTCAACGCCGTCAAGATCAGCGGCGTGGCGATCCGCCCGCTCGACGACGCGCTCCGCTTCCTGGAGGGGGAAGCCGCGAAGATTCTGCCCAAGGGTTACAAACTGGATTACACCGGGGAATCGCGCCAATTGCGGGTTGAGGCGAGCAAGTTCCTGCCGGCCTTCACCCTGGCCCTGGTGCTGATCTTCCTGGTGCTGGCCGCCCAGTTCAACAGCTTCCGCGACCCGCTCATCATCCTCCTGGGCTCGGTGCCCCTGGCCATGTTCGGCGCCCTGATGTTCAGCTTCCTGAAGATGCCGGGCCACAACATGGAGTTCTTTACCAACGGCTGGACCACCACCCTGAACATCTATTCGCAGGTGGGGTTGGTGACCCTGATCGGGCTGGTGTCCAAGAACGGCATCCTCATCGTCGAGTTTGCCAATCAGCTCCAGCGCGGCGGCATGACGCGGCTGCAGGCGGCGCGCGAGGCGGCCATGATCCGCCTGCGCCCGGTGCTCATGACCAGCGCGGCCACCATCTGCGGCCACTTCCCCCTGACCCTGGTCAGCGGTGCCGGGGCGGCGGCGCGCAATTCCATCGGCATCACCATCGTCGCCGGCATGGCCCTCGGCACGATCTTCACCCTGCTGGTCATCCCCTCCATTTACGTGCTGCTCGCAAAGGAGCATGGGAATGACTTGCGCCACGCGCCCAAGCAGGATTTTGAACTGGCGGATCTTGGTGAAGCTGATATACCGGAAGGCGTTGAGGCCGGAGCAAAGTGACGGCCGGCTGGTCCGCCCGGTGTGGCGATCGAAATCCGGCCGCCTGCGCGGCGGGCTTCAATGAACGGAAACGCTGGCTTTTAGTCAATGAACTCAGAGTATGATTAAATCATTTGCTGTTACCTTGGCACTGTCTGCCGCCATCCTGGCGCTGGTCATCGGCTGCGCCCAGCAGTCGGGCAGCGGAACTCACGTCGCCGCCCCCGGGGAACAACCGGGTGCGACCTGGGTCAACCAGGCTCCGCCGCCGCCGCCCGAGCAGGCCCCCGTGCCCGCGCCGGGCCCGGAGTATGCCTATTCCTACATCCCGGGATACTGGACCTGGCAAGGACAATGGGTGTGGGCGAACGGCACATGGATTCCGCGTCCGAGCCCCCACACGGTTTGGGTCCCCGGCAAGTGGGTCAAGCGGGGCCACCACTACATCTGGATCCGCGGTAGCTGGCAATGAGTCCGCGCAAGGGGTCATCTCGACTGGCTCCTGCACACAACCCGGGCAAGATGAGCCCGGATGGCGAATCGCCCCTCTCCCAACTGTCCAAACTTTGCCTCGCTTCCCTGCGGGGATGGATTAGATACCTCACGCTGGCTGTCTTGAGCCTTGCGGCGGGCTGCACCCACACTCCGCCATCCCCGGGGGCACCCCGGATCTCCTGGTTTCCATCCACGGACATCGCCCGACTGGCCGCAAGGCCGGGGGTGGAGTTCATCCCGGGCCTGCGCGGCTTTCAACAGACGACGGACTACACCTGCGGGCCCGCGGCGCTCCTGTCGGTGGCACGGTTCTATCACCTTCCCGGCATCGCCGGGGATGTGGCGACCGAAATGCGCATCGCCCGCGAAGCCGGCACGCGCTTCCCCGAAAACCTTCCGCCCGGCGGCAAGCTGGGCACCAAGCCCGACGAGATGGTCGCCTGGCTCAAGAAGAACGGCTTCGATGCAAAGCTCGAATTCGAGGCCGCTCCCGCCGAGGACGGCGCGGCGCTGCGCCGCTTGCGGGAGAACATCCGCCAGGGCATTCCCACCCTGGTAGCATGGTCGGATCTCGGCTGACATTGGGCAGTCGCCGTGGGCTACGACGACCGGCAGAACTCCGATCCCTGGGATGATGTGTTGATCCTGGCCGATCCCTATGACCGATATGACGACGTGCGGGACGGCTACACCTTCGTCAACGCCAACCGGTTTTACTGGATGTGGTTTGAAAACCGCTACTTCGACCGGGAGACGTGGCGGGTGATGATTGCGGTGAAACGTGATGCGTGATGCGTGATGCGTGAATGGGCACTCCCCGCACACTTCACGCATCACTAATCACCTAAAAACCACCGTCTTGTTCCCGTGCATCAGCACCCGGTCTTCCAGGTGGTAGCGGAGGCCGCGGGCGAGGACGGTTTTCTCGATGTCTTTGCCGTAGCGCAGCATGTCGTCGGGGGAGTCGGAGTGGTCAATGCGGATGACGTCCTGCTCGATGATCGGGCCGGCGTCCAGTTCGCTGGTCACGTAATGGCAGGTGGCGCCGATGAGTTTGACGCCGCGCGCGTAGGCCTGGTGGTAGGGCTTGGCCCCGGCGAAGCTGGGCAGGAAGCTGTGGTGGATGTTGATGATCCTGCCGGAGAGCGCGGCGCACAAATCCGGGCTGAGAATCTGCATGTAGCGGGCGAGGACCATCGTGTCGCCGCGGGCGTCGTCGAAAACGCGCTGGATTTCAGCGTAGGCCGCGGTCTTGCTGGCGGCGGTCACGGGGACATGATGAAAGGGGATGCCATGCCACTCGACGAAGGACTTGAAGTTGTCGTGGTTGGAGATGACGCAGGGGATCTCAATGTCCAGCTCGCGCGCCTGCCAGCGCGCCAGCAGATCGTAGAGGCAGTGCTCCTGCTTCGAGACGAGCACCACCACGCGCTTCCTGATGGCGCTGTCGTTGATCTGCCAGCTCATGGCCAACGGCTCGGCGACCTCGCGCCGGAAGCGCTCGCGCAGCTCGGCAAGCTGGAAGGGCAGCGAATCGGCCTTGATCTCGATGCGCATGAAGTAGCGGTTGGTGGCCGCGTCGGCGTGGAAGCTGGATTCGACAATCCAGCCGTCGTTCTGCGCGATGAAGCCCGAAACGCGGGCCGTGATGCCGACCCGGTCCGGGCAGGAGGCCGAGAGCGTGTAGAATCGGTCGTGATGCATGGAGTTACCGCCCGATCTTGCACCCGCGCACCGGGTGTGTCAACCGGCACTTGATCCACTCGGGGAACGCCAGGCGATCAGCTTTTCGGGGGCCTGCCGCCCGTCAGCATGCCGCAGGCACCCCCGATATCCTGACCTCCGCTGTATCGCCGGGCCACGGGCATGCCCAGCTTCGTCCGGAGCGCATCGCGAAAGCCATTCAATTCGGCAGCCGTAGGCGGGCGGAAGCGCCCGGACGGATCGTTGACGTCAATCAGGTC
>JAPLUA010000488.1 GCA_026397855.1 Verrucomicrobiota bacterium
TAGAGCGCCGGGGAGGCGCGCCACCGGGGTCGCCGGGAAGGGCCTTGGGGCCGTCTATTACAGCGGTCAACCTGGCGGGCAGCCATGGAATGTTACAAACGGCTCCAATGCCCTGCACCTGGAATGGTGCCAGAGCGCTTACCGACCTGTCCTGGGTCTTGGGGCGGACACGCCTCGGAACTGCAGCCCGGGCGTGCTTGAACGCACGCGGGGCTCTGCCGATTGCAAATCGGCGATACAGCAGATTACAAATCTGCGCCACCTCATCCCTTCGTCGTAACGCAGATTTGCAATCTGCTGTATCGCAGGTTTTCGACCTGCAGACCCCACCCGCTACGGACGCGCTTGAATAAGCCGGACAGCCTGCCGATTGCAAATCGGCGATACAGCAGATTACAAATCTGCGTTACGCCATAGAACTCGCGGCCGGGTGCGGCGCTGTTATGGGTGGGCCGGGATGGGCTTGACCTCGCCGCGGGCGAGCTTTTCCTGGTAATCCTTCCAGCTCATCTTCTGCAGGCCCCGGTCAATGGAGGCCATCGTGATGCAGCCTTCTGCCGGGCAGACGTTCGCGCACAGGTTGCAGCCGACGCAATCCTCCTCGCGGATCTGGGGGATCGGCTTGCCGGGGACGCGGCCCGGGCCGAGGCCGCGGCCATTGGGCGGCACCAGGTCAATGCTCTGGTGGGCGCCGTCCTCGCAGGCGATGTAGCAGAGGTTGCACCCGATGCACTTGTCGTAATCAATGCGCGCCACGCGCTTGTAGTTCAGATCCAGCGCCTCCCACTTCCTGACATTGGGCACCGCCTTGCCGACCAGGTCCATGACGCTCTTAAAGCCCTTGGCATCCAGGTAATCGCTCAGGCCGTCCGCCATGTCCTCCACGATGCGGAAGCCGTGGTGCATGATTGCCGTGCATACCTGGATGCCGGTCGCGCCCAGGGCGATGAACTCCGCGGCGTCCCGCCAGTTGGCGATGCCGCCGATGCCGGAGATCGGCAGGCCCACCTCGGGATCCGCCGCGCAACTCTGCACCATGTTCAGGGCGATGGGCTTCACCGCCGGCCCGCAATAGCCGCCGTGCGTGCTCAGGCCGCCCACCTCGGGCTCCGGCACCAGCCTGTCGAGGTTGACCTGTGTGATGCTGTTGATCGTGTTGATCATGGAGACGGCGTTGGCGCCGCCTCTCCGGGCCGCGCGCGCCGCCTGCGTGATGTCGGTGATGTTCGGCGTGAGCTTCACAATCACCGGGATCCGGGCCACCTCCATCACCCAACTGACAATCTTCTCCGTCACCGCGGGCTGCTGGCCCACGGCCGAGCCCATCCCGCGCTCGCACATGCCGTGCGGGCAGCCGAAGTTCAGCTCCACGCCGTCCGCGCCGGCATCCTCCGAACGCCGGACGAACTCATGCCAGCGCTCGCGCGTGTCCACGATCAGGGAGGCGACAATCACGCGGTCTGGCCAGCGGCGCTTGACCTCGACAATTTCGCGGAAGTTGGTCTCGGGCGAGCGGTCGCTGGTGAGCTCGATGTTGTTGAAGCCGGCCATCCGGACGGTGCCGACGTTCAGGGCCGAGTAGCGCGAGGAAACATTGACGACGGCATCGCCGATCGTCTTCCAGACCACCCCGCCCCAGCCGGCCTCGAAGGCGCGGTGGGCCTGGTAAGCGGTATTGGAGGGCGGGCCGGAGGCGACCCAGAAGGGGTTGGGGGACTTGATGCCTGCGAGATTGATAGAGAGGTCAGCCATATCGCTTAATGGGTTTGTTTTGCATACTCCCGTTCCAGCTCCAGCACCCGGATCGGCCGGTCGAAGCCGGAGCCGACGGGCGCGCCCTTCACGCCGTAGCGCGAGGCCTGCACCGGGCCCGCGGCCTTTTCCCCGGACAGGAACGCATGGATGCCTCGCGCCGCGCGCTTGCCCTCGGCGACGGCGTTGACCACCTCGCGACCGCCGTTGGCGCAGTCGCCGCCGGCGAACACCTTGGGGAGATTGGTTTGGCCGGTATCAAAGTCGCGGACGACCATGCCCCGGGGATGCAGTTCGAGCGCGGGGAAAAGCTTCCTGAGCAAGGCCGTCTGCTTCTCCTCGCCGATCGCGGTGATGACCATGTCGAAGGGCTCGACGAACTCCGAGCCCGGCAACGGTTGCAGCTTGCCGCCGGCACTGGCCGTCCGGGCCAGCTTCAGGCCGGTGACATGCCCGGTGCCATTGGAGAGGATTTCCACCGGGGCGGCATTGAACAGGAATCGCGCCCCTTCAGTCCGGGCCAGCTTCTGCTCGAACCCGTAGGCCGGCATCTCCTCCCGGCTGCGGCGATAGACGATCACAGCCTCGCGCGCGCCCAACCGTTTGGCCTGAGTCACGGCATCAATCGCCGTGTTGCCGCCGCCGATCACCGCCACGCGATCCCCCACCGCCACCTCGTGCAGCGGGCGGGTGCGGATCTGCTCGATGAAATCAAGGGCCTGCACCACCTCGGGGAGGTCCTCGCCCGGCACATTCAGCCGGGGCCCCTTGCCGAGCCCCAGGCCGACGAACACGGCGTCGAACTCCTTCTCGATCTGCTCGCCGGAAATGTCCCTGCCGACCTCGACGCCGCAGCGGAATTCAACGCCCAGGCCCCGGACCAGCTCGACCTCCGCCAGGCTGATCCCGGGCTTCAGCTTGTAGTAGGCGATGCCGTAGGTGTTGAGCCCGCCGGCTTGCGGCTGTTTCTCGAAGACCACGGCCTGGTGGCCGAGCCGGGCCAGCTCGGCGGCGCAGCCCAGTCCCGCGGGCCCGCCGCCAATGACCGCGACCCGCCGGCCGGATTTCCTTGCAGGCGCCTTCAGGATCGGCAGCCGGTGCTCGAGCGCATGGTCGGTGGCAAAGCGTTGCAGGCGGCCGATCTTCACCGGGTCGCCCTCGCGGTCGAGCACCACGCAGGCGCCCTCGCAAAGGACCTCGGTCGGGCAGACCCGCGCACAGCTTGCGCCGAGGATGTTGGCGCTGAGGATCACGCGGGCCGAGCCGGTGAGGTTGCCGGTGGCGATCTTCCTGATGAACGACGGCACATCAATGCCTGTAGGACAGGCCTGGATGCAGGGCGCGTCGAAGCAAAACAGGCAACGATTGGATTCAATGGTGGCTTCCTGCCGCGTATAGGGGGGCATTTTCTCGGCCATGCTGGCCGCCGCGGCTTCCGGCCCCAATTTGGGACTGATTGGCATAGATTTAGCCTAAGTGCCTGCCATGCAGGCGATATTCAGCAACTGCTTGATATGGATCATACCACAGCCTGTTGGCGAGCGAAAAGTGAAGAGTCGGCAGGATGCCGGCGCTGTGCGCATCTTGGATTTTCCAAAACCACCACCACCACCATTGGCAATTGGAGCGCGGACATTCTTGTCCGCTCCCGTAGCGCAGTCAACCCCCAAGCGGACAAGAATGTCCGCGCTCCGAAAAATCGAAGATGCGCACGCCGGCGCTCCGGGGGTCAAGTCTGCCGTTCGGACAGCCACTTCCGGATGGCTGCGATGCTCTCGTCCACTCCCTCGGGCAGCATGCGGATGCCCTGTTCTACCTGGCCTGCGTCGCCCTTGATGGAGGCCTGTTCGAGGGCGAGCAGGTCGGCTGAAAAGCCGGCCAGGCCGAGCGAGCGGCCGATGCCTTGCATCGAGTGGGCCAGCCGGCCCAGCTCCTCGCATCGGCCTGCCGCGGCGAGCGACCGCATTTCCGCAGCGCGCTCAGGCAGGTCTTTCAGAAAGTCCTCGATGATGGCCTGGATCCCTTCGTCGCCGAGGTCGGCGCAAAGCTGGTCGGGGTGCCGCGGGTCGAAGCGGGCGGAAGCCACGGGATCGGCGGGCGGCGACGGGGCTTTGGCGGGCCGCAACGGGCGCTGTCGCAAGGCCGCGCCGAGCTGTTGCGCGGTGTAGGGCTTGCTGAGATAGCCGTCCATGCCCGCCTCCAGGCAGCGCTCGTGATCCCCTTTTAGCGCGTTAGCGGTGAGCGCGACGATACGGATGCGGCCGTTGCCGTCCGGGGACCGGGCGGCTTCGCGCCGCCGGATTTCCCGGGTAGCCTCGAAGCCGTCCATCTCGGGCATCTGGCAGTCCATGATGATGACATCGAAGGGGGAACGCTCCCAGGCCTCGACCGCTTTGCGGCCGTTGGCGACGAACTCGGCGCGATACCCCAGGCTCTCGAGCATGAACAGGGCCAGGCGCCGGTTAGGCTCGTGATCCTCGGCAACGAGGATGCGCAGCGGGGGAGCGCCTGCCCGTGCGCCGCCCTCTTCGCCGGCGTCGGCCTCCTCCGGCTCCGCAGCCGGGGCTGACGCCGGTTCGAAGGCGATCTCGAACCAGAATAATGAGCCCTGGCCGGGAACACTCTCAACACCCATGCGCCCGCCCATCAGCTCCACGATGCGCTTGGAGATGGCCAGCCCCAGGCCCGTGCCGTCGCGGCGCCGCGATGCGCTGCTGTCCACCTGGGTAAACGGCTGGAAGAGCCGTGCCACATCCTCGGGGCTGATGCCGATGCCCGTGTCCCGCACCTCGAACCGCAGCCGGATCCGGGACCCTTCGGGTCCCAGGGACCGCACCCCCACCTTGACTCCGCCCTGGTCGGTGAACTTGACCGCGTTGCCGATCAGGTTCATCAGCACCTGGCGCAGGCGGCCGGCGTCGCCCTTGAGACAGTCGGGCAGATCCCCGGCCAGCTCAACCTCCAGCGAGATCCCCCGCGCCTCCGCGCGATTCCGGAGCAACTGCACCAGGCCGCCCACCATGTTGCGGAGGCGGAACGGCTCCTGTCCGAGTTGGAAATGGTCGCCGGCCTCGATCTTCGAGAAGTCGAGGATGTCGTTGATAATCTCGAGCAGCGCCTCGCCGCTGGTGGCGACGGTGCGGGCAAACTCGGTCTGCCGGGGATCGAGGGGCGTGTTGAGCAGCAGGCTGTTCATGCCCAGGACCGCGTTCATGGGGGTGCGAATCTCGTGGCTCATTGAGCCGGAGATTCTCTTCGACGCGCTTGGCACTCGTAATGTCGCTGTTGGTGCCGAACATCATCAGAGGCCGGCCGTCGGACAGCCGGGTTACGACCTGGCCGCGGTTATGGATCCAAACCCAGTGGCCATCCTTGTGCTTCATCCGGACGTGGCACTCGTAGAAGGGAAGATCGCCCGCGAAGTGCTGCTCCAGGAGCGCGCCAGCCATCGCCAGGTCGTCCGGATGAACCAGCCGTTCCCAGGTCTTGATGCTCACGGGTGCCAGATCATCGAGCGTGTAGCCAAGCATCGTGGCCCAGAACTCATTGAAGACCACATCCCCGGTCTGGACGTCCCATTCCCAGGTCCCGGCGCGGGTTCCCTGGATGGTGCTGGCCAGGCGCTGGCGCTCGTGCCGCAGCTTCGACTCGGCGGTGATGCGGTCGGTGATGTCCACTGCAGCCATCAGGAGATACTTCCGGCCCTCGCTGGCAATCACCGCGGTCGAGAGGAGAACATGCAGGACCCTGCCGTCCTTGCGCCGGCATCGGGTTTCCATGTCGGTGATGTGTCCGCTCGTCCAGACCTGCTCCGTCATCGCGGCCGAATGTTCCGGGTCCGCCAGCAATCCCAGATCGTCGGTCGTCTTGCCGACAACCTCATCCCGCGAGTAGCCGAACGTCTTGAGGAAGGCATCGTTGGCATCGGAGAACCGCCGCTCAGGCAGGATCGAAATGGACACCGGCACCGGGTTTTTCTGGAACAGGGTCTCGAAACGCTGCTGCGCCTCCTGCTCGGAGGTCAGGTTCTTGCAGAGGCTGAAAATGCAATTCTCGCCGTTCCACCGCTCGATCCAGAACCGGGTTTGGACCGGCACGAGGCCGCCATCCTTGCGCACCAGCGGCAGGCTGCAGTTGTCCAGGTCGCCCCTGGTTACGCTGGCGAAGATCTGCTCGGCCTCCTCGCGATGATCGGCCGGACGCAGCTCCACCATGCGCAAGGCGTGGAGTTCCGCGGCCTCCAGGCCCAGCACGCGACGGGCGGCGCCGTTGCTGTGGATGATCCGCCCGTCGAAACGGGCCACCAGGATCAGGTCGTTGACGGACTCGTAGAACGTCCGGAAATTGGCCTCGCTCTCCTGCAGCCGAATCTCCGCCTCGCGGCGCCGGGTGACATCCTGCTTCATGGCGAGGTAGTGGGTAATCTGCCCCGCTGAATCGGTGACCGGCGAGATGCTAACCTCTTCCCAATAGAATGTGCCGTTCTTCTTCCGATTATACAATTGCCCGCGCCAGACCTTCCCCGCCGTGATGGTCTGCCAGAGTTCAAGGTAAACCTCGGGCTTGGTTTCCCCGGACTTCAGGAAACGCGGATTCCGGCCCAGGACATCGGACAAGGTGTAGCCGGTAAGCTCGGTGAAACTGGGGTTCACGAACTCGATGTCCCCGGCGGCATTGGTAATGATCGTGGAGGCGGGGCTCTGCTCCACCGCCGTGGACAACTGGCGGAGCTTCTCCTCCGCGCGCTTGCGCTCGGTGACATCGGTGTCGCTGCCCCGGTAGCCGCGTAGGGTTCCGTCGGGGTTCAGCAGGGGGACGCCGGTGGTGAGAACCCACAAGACGCGACCATCCTTGGCCTGCACCGCGTTCGGCAGATTCTGGAACGACCCTTTCTGCTCGAAAACCGCGAAAGCCGATTGCTTGAACGCCTCACGGCCCGACTCGGGATGCAGGTCGTAAAAGTGCAGGCGACCCACGATCTCCCCCGGGGGATAGCCCAAAACCGCCTCGGCTACAGGGCTGACATAGGTGTAGAGCCCGCTGGCGTCCACTTCCCAGGTGATGACGCGGTTCTCCGCCGCCAATTGCCGATACTCCTCCGTCACATCCCGGAACACCAGCACCGCCCCAAGAACGGCGCCGTCCGCGCTGTGGATCGGCGCACAGCTATCCGCAATCTGCAACTCGGTGCCATCCCGCGCAATCAGCGCGGTATGATTCGCCAAACCGATGATGCGGTTCTCGCGTAGCGCCCGGCCGACCGGGATTTCTGCCTCCTGCCGGGTCTCGGCATGGATGATCCGGAAGACCTCGCCAATGGGCCGGCCCAAGGCATCTGCGGTGCTCCACCCGGTCCACTTCTCCGCCATCTCGTTCAGGAAAACCACGTTGCCCGTGGCGTCGCACGCGATCACGCCGTCACCGATCGAGCGCAGGGTCGCCGACAGGTGTTCCTGGCTCTGGCGCAGCTCGGTGGTTTTCGCCTGGACCTGCTCCACCAGGTAGAGTCGGCGGTTGCTCAGGAAGCTGACAAACGTAGCGATGCCCGCCGTCGCCACCAACCCGACCAGGAGCGTGATCCAATCGCCGTTCCGGGGGTGCGAGGAGATAAAGGCCGGGCCCGGGGCGACGGCCAGGGCGTAGGCTTTGCCAAAGGCAAAAAACGGCACAAGGACGCAGCCGTTGGCACGGGCTGCATCCAGCCCGAAGCCCGCTGCCACCGGTTGCAGGAGCCGGGGCGTGCCGCGACGTCCACCGCCGTTGTCCGTCCGCGTGGAGGCGAGGGGGATCGGCCGCTGGCCAGGGAGAATCTGGAACAGGGCGGCCAGAATGACGCTCTGAGCCTGGCGGTTCTTGCCCAGCACCTCGTCAAGCTTCGTATCCCATCGCAACGTGGCCACGGCGAAACCGCGCAATTGGCGGGGAACACCCCCGGTAAAGACCGGACGGCACAAGAGCGCCCCATTTTGGGAGCGGGTATCCTGAACCAAGGTGATGGGGTCGGTGGCAGTGGCCAGCCCGGACCGGCTGGCCTCGTCGAGCGCCCGACGGCGCACCCGTTCCGATCCCGCATCGTATCCCAACGCTTTCTCGTTGCCCTGGAACGGCTCGACGTATAAAGCGGGATAGTAGAAATCGCGGGCCGCAGCGGGAACACGGCGCCCGGAAGCGTCGCTTTCACAAAGAGCGTAATCGTCCGCCCCCTCCCGGCGCGCCTTGGCCTCGAACTGGGATCGGGCGGAGGACGGGACGACCGGGATCCATTCCCAGGCCTGCACCGACCTGCCCAAGGCCATGAATGCGGCATAGCCCTGGAAGCGCTGCCGATTCAGCTCGGGGCAGTTCTGGATAAAGCCGGCGAGCCCCTCCAACCGGTAGTCGTGAATATCAATGAGTGAATCTACGAAAACCCCGGCCTGCTCTGTCGCCTGGTGGAAAAAAGCCTCACGGAACGACTGGCGATCGAGCTGGCGCGCCCACCAGGCTGCCGCAACGGTGAGCGCGAGGCTGATACCGGCAGCCACTACGGCATCTGTCCGTGATGCGTGATGCGTGATGCGTGATGCGTGATTCCCAGGGACCCGGGATTGGTGGCGGAGGAACTCGCCGCACGCCACAATCACAAGCAGCACCAGCAAGGTCACCAGCAGGGCCGCGAGTTGGGCCTGGGCGATGGGCTGCCGCCAGGTGTCCCAGCCGACATCCACTCCCAAAACCATCAGGACCGCCCCGGTCCGAGGATTCTTGACCGGCGCCAGGGCGGTGACCACTTTGCCGCTTCGGCCGTTGATGGGCCCCTGGGTGAGGGAATTTCCCAGTCGGAACAGGGTAAGGTTGCCGGCCGTGGGCTGGGAGAAGACGGTGCCGGGAGGCCAGGCCAGCGGATCGGTCTCGGGCAGGCTCTCCGGGCCAGACACAACGCGGCCTCCGCGCAGGGCCTGGCTATAAACGCACCGGTATCCCAGGGCCCCGGCAAAAGAGGACAACTGCGACCGCAGCGAGTGGAAACAGACATTGGTCCGGTCCTGGCCGGTGAAAGCGAGCTGCCGGACAACCTCGGGCCTGATCGTTCCGGCCACCGATTCAGCCTGGGCCAGCAGGACTGCCCGCATTTCAGAATCGCACCACCGTCCGCGATGGAGAGCAGCCGCGCCCCCCAAACCGAGCACAAGGAGGGCCGCAGCGATGACAATGCGGGCCTGGGTCCGGGAAGCTTCCTGCCGGAGGCCACCGAACTGACGGCTCACGGCCCACGCAACGGCGAAAATGGCGGCAAGTCCGGCCGGGTAAATCAGGACCGGCGCATTGCGTATGAGCACCTCTGTCATAAAAGCCCGAAGCCGGACAGAACGGAGCGCCGTTCTCCACTCCAACGCGTTGCGTGGCGACCACCCAACCCCGGGGGCACACCTGCCAGGGTCGGAATGGAACTACTTTCAAGCCCAGTGTTCATCTTTTAAGCACTTATTTTTTGGGCATGCACTATACGAGGCTTGCCGAGCCGATTTCAAGTGGAATCAAGCAGCCGGGCGGCTGAAATCCGAGGCCGGAAGGAGACACGGATTACACCGACTATCACGGAAAGAGGATGGGAGTCTTCTTGCACTGCTATGCGCCGATTTGATTGCAGGATGCGAAGATTTAACGCAGAGGCGCAGAGGTTCGCAGCGGGTTCTTCTTCTCTGCGTTTCTCCGCGCTTTCTCTGCACTGCTATGCCCCGATTTGATCCTAGGCTGCGAAGATTTAACGCAGAGGGCGCAGAGGTTCGCAGAGATTCTCAGAGGGTTCATCTTCTCCGCGTTTCTCCGCGCTTTCTCTGCGCCTCCGCGTTAAAAATGGTTTCGCTTTGGTTGCGGCTCCGCCGCGCTACGCCTTTTGCGCCTTTTTTTTCGCGGCCATTGCCGACTCCTGCAACGACCTCTCGGGGCTTCGGCCTTCCCCCCTTCCGCCCCCTCCCCATTCGTGATAATCGCCGTAATCCGTGTCTCCTTCCGGCCCTTCCTCTTCCCCGAAATCCGTGTCTCTCTCCGGCTTTCGTGTCTAGTCCGCCGGCGGGTGGGCGGCGGCCCACAGGGCGCGATGAAGCTGCAGCCACTCCTTGATGGCTCGCTGGAGGCCGATATCTTCCCGGAGCGCCTCGGACCGGAGATACTTGTGCCGCAGAATCTCGTCACGCTCCAGGAGAAAGAAACGCCAGAGCCTGCTCTCGGCGATTTCCTCGGGCGGCTCCGGGGCGGTGCCCAGGACCTGCTCGGCCTGCTTCCGCGACTCGAAGTCGGCCAGGGCCGGAATCGCGAGCAGCAGGAAGTCGTAAACCGCGGCTGTCAGATCGAGCGGTTGCGGCGACTCGGGAGCCGCCGGGGTCGGGAGCGGGGCACCCCCCTTGGCAGTGACCGCGTGCCGCGCAATCAGCGCCAGATACCGGCTCCGCGGCAAACCGTGGGACTTTGCGCGCTTGTCAATCTCCGCCAAAAGCGCCTTGTCGAGGGATATGCAAACCGATGTGTTCTCTGGTGATCGCTCTTTCACGTTCTTCCTCCATCCAATTACGGCCTACACCCAGGCACACGCCATTATTGCGTAATATTGCGTCATAAAATAGCAGTTGACATGGGTGCTGTGCTTCGTGTAGGTTTTGCGTTAACTGTGCAAAAAACCGCGTGTTTTACTGCCGTTTTTCTCATGCCTTTTTCCGATCGGAGTGGGCTTCCGACAGCACAAACCTCAGCCGCCCGAATAACCTCCGCTCAAAAACATCGGCCTCAATATCGCGTAATACCGGTAATATACGCGAGTCATGGAACTTTGGCAACAAAGTTCACACGATTACAAGCTACCAAAACCACTAATCCCGCCGCAGCCATGATTGGCATGACGGCGGATCAAACAAACAAAATCCTCGAGCATGAAAAGCAAGAGCTATGAGCAAGACAACCGCCCTCGCAGCGATGGGGGGCTAATGGACAAAACGGCAACCGCTCTATTCCTGAAAGTGTCGGTCGGCGCCCTCGACCGGTATTGCCGGGAGGAGGGCCTGCCCTTCATCAAAATGGGTCGGGCGGTGCGGTTCGACTCCAAAGACATCGGAGACTGGGTGGACCAGCGGACGAAAAACAAGGGAGGCGACAGCCGCCCGGGGCGCGGCGGCAAGCGCATGTAACCGCGAGGCAGGGCGGGCGGGCGGCGGGTTCTGACGCCACCGCCCGCCCAAATCCGAAAACCGCTTAACGCAGAGACACCGCGCGGCGGAGCCGCAACCTCCAGGGGGCACAGCAGTGCAGAGCACGAATAGCCCCGGGGCATTTTGACTGTTGACAGGCTCCATACCCGCTGGTATGGTCGGCTTTAATGAACCGCAAGCGTGCACGTTCCAGCGTGAAAACTGCCCCGGCAGCGGGGGAGATGCCGGATCGTCTCGCCGCGAGCGCGTTCGCCCTGTTCTCCGAGCGCGGCATCAACGCGGTGAGCCTGGATGACATTGCCGCCCATGCCCATGTCACCAAGGGCAGCCTCTACTGGCACTACGACTCCAAGGATGCCCTGGTCAAGGCCGCCTGCGCGCATTACTACCGCGCCTACAACCGCCGGATCAACGACGAGCTCACCGACATCACCGACCCCATCAAGCGCCTTGAGCGGACGCTGGACACGGCGGTGAGCACCTGCCTGGAGGATCGCAAGAACCGCATTTTCACCACCGAGATCTTCAGCCTCGCCGTGCATGACGAGGAGCTGCGCCGGAGCTGGCGCCAGTTCTCCGACAGCGTGCGCGAGTTCTACATCGGGCTGGTCAAGGCCGCCACCCGCCTGGCAACCCGCGAGGTGGAGCGGAGGGTGGATTTCCTCCTCTCTGCCATGGAGGGGCTCAAACTACGGGCGCAGTATGAGCCGCACCTCTGCGTCTCGAGCAGCCACAAGGTGATCGTCTCCCAGCTCAGGCGCGTCGCCCTTTTTGCCGAATGAACGCGAGGCCCCATCATCCGCTGCATACCACCCGGTATGGCATATCACCCCGCAAACACTTTCTCCATCCCCTGCCAACTGGCCCCTGCCGAACCAACAACAAACCATCCATAAACCAAGACCAACATCCATCCAACAAACACCTCCTATGAAAAGACTGCTTGTTACAATCGCGTGCGCATCCCTTGCGCTCATCACCACCAGCTCGCAGGCCTCGCTCATGCTGTATGAGCCGTTCGATTACACCCCCGGCCAGCGGCTCGGCGGGTCGGGGACCAACACGGTGGGGAAGGTTGCCCCCAACGGCCAGACCTGGATCACCCGCAGCTACACCACCAACACCCTGGGCTACGCCGAGACCAACGACATCCTGATCACGAGCGGAAACCTGTCTTACCCCGGCCTGGCGCCGAGCAAAGGCAGCTCCGTACGCTACGGCTCGGGAGCCTCGACCGCCCCGACAAGCCTTTACACGGATGCCATCGCCCTCCCGAGCGCGGTCAGCGAAGGCAGCCTCTACTACTCGATGATCGTTCACTTCCACAGCTCGATCCCCACGGGCGGCGGGCGGACCTGCTACGCGGCCTTCAGCGTGGAAACCGCCAACCCGGAGACCGATGCGGCAAAAGGCGCTGTCACCGCAAGCGGTGTGAGCAACATCCAACTGCCGGCCGGCGCCTGGCTTCGCACCTCCGGCACGACCGACGGCCAATTCGGCGCCGGCAAACAGAACGGCGACGGCCTGGGAACCTCGGCGGGCTGGCCTGCCTGGCAGGCGGCCGGAGCCCTCCCGAACCAGCAGGGCACCACCGCCGGCCAGTCCTGGACCATCATCACCAACAACACCTACTTCATTGTCATCAAGTACACCTTCAACCCCTTCAGCACCGGCAATTCTAGCCCCGTTGCGATGTGGATCAACCCGATCCCGTCCACGCTCGGCTACGACGAAGGCGAAGCGCTGGCCGGGGTTTCAGGTGGGTCCTACTACTCCGCCACCAACGCCTACACCACCGCAACCATTGACGCCCCCTATATCCAGAGCTTCATGCTGATCGGGGTCGCACAGCAGTGGGCGAGTTTCACCAAGACCATTGACGTCAGCCTCGACGAGCTGCGCATCGGCACGACCTGGGCCGACGTCACCCCCCTGCCCGCGCCGCAGATCATCTCGCTAGCGGGCGCCGGCACGACCAGCGTCACGGTCACGTGGACCAACGTCCAGGTGGGAACGAACTACGTGCTGCAGTACAACACCAATGTGGCCACAGCCACCTGGTCGAACCTCGCGCCGGTGACGGCGGCGGGAACCACGGCCTCCCAGACCGACACCCCGCCCGCTGGATCCGCCGCACGGTTCTACCGGGTGCTGAAACCTTAGCAGGGGCCATCCCGATCCGCACTGCCAGGCACCGTCCGCCCAGTCGTTAATCATCAAGAGATAATCAAGCTGCCGTCATGAGAGAATCCATTCGCGGCTACCGCGCGTTCACCCTGATCGAACTGCTGGTGGTCATTGCGATCATCGCCATCCTGGCCGCCCTGCTCCTGCCCGCCTTGAGCAAGGCCAAGGAGAAGGCGCTGCGCATGGCCTGCGTGAACAACCTCAAGCAGATGGCGCTGGGCAGCCAGATGTATTCGGATGACGACTCGGAGGGGCGATTCACCGGGAGCATCAAAACCTCGGCCGCAACGCAGCAAGCGGACGACGACCTCAACTGGCTCTACCTGAGCTATGTCAAGAGCATCAAGTGCTTCAACTGCCCGAGCACGCGGAACTACATCCGCCCGGATGTCACCAATACCGTCACCATCAACAGCACCACGCTGATGTACCTGACGGATTTGACGGTCACCGCCGCAGACAACAAGTACAGCCCCGGAACCAGCTATGAGGTCTGGGGCTGTTACCAGCCCGACACCGGGTCAAAGAGCAATTATCCGCGCAAGACCCAGCGGTCGGTCATGAACTACAAGTGGCAGAATACGTGGGCGCCCTACACCGAGGCTGGCGGAAGCGCCGGGGGAGCGTCGGCAACCTTCCTCATGTTTGACATGATGCAGGTGCACGGATTCCAATGGCCCTACGAGAATTCACCAAACGTTTACGACGGCCACGGCAAAGACGGCGGCAACGCCGCCTTCGCCGATGGCCACGCCAATTGGGTCGGGGCCAAGAAGTGGAAGGAAACTGTCGTGAAATCGCAGGACTACCCGTCGAGCTACCCGCTGGCACCTTGAGCTGGCCGGCAGGGGCGAATGGCGATTACATAACTGAGGGTCCCCGGGAGACACTGCACCAAGATCTGCGGAGGCCCAGGACGTGCGAATCTTCCCCCTCTCTTCCCGCTGCGGGAGGAGAGGGATGGGGAGAGGAGGCCCGTTCTCTCGACTGCAGTCTCGGCTCTTCCCCCTCTCTTCCCGCCGCGGGAGGAGAGGGATGGGGAGAGGAGGTTCGTTCCCTCGACTGCGGTCTCGGCTCGCAAACGGGGTGCCTCCTCTCCCCTGCACTCTCCTCCATTCGGAATGGAGGAGAGGGAGAAGAAGCGGGCCGGGCTCGTGCGTGGGGCTCCGTGCTCTTCCGTTTACCTCCAGCTCGCTGCCCCAGACGCAGCCCAGCCCCCCCATCATCTGCTCACTTTCTCTTGCCGGCAGCGGGCGAATTCCCCATCCCTTGCGTGTAAGCCTGGCCTGCCCGGTAGAAGTCCAGCCGGCTCCTCAGGCGTTCGGCCAGGCCCGGGTCTCCCTCCGCAACCGCGAGGGCTGCGGCTTTCTCCGTGAGCGCCACGGCCTCGGTGAAGTGGCCCGACTCGGACTGGGCCACCGCCAGCGTGTCCAGGTAGCCGCAGTTGGTGTGGCCGGTCACCTCGCACGCGTGGGCCGCCAGCCGGACGGCCTCCGGGGGATTTCGCAGGGCCGGCTCCGCACCGGCGGCCAGGATCCAGGCCAGGTCGTTGAGGGCCGATGCGTCGTCCTTCTTGATGCGGAGCGCGGCCCGGAACTGGAGGATCGCCTCGTCGAACCGCTTGCGCCGGGCGAGGTCGCCCGCCACGAAATAGTGCGCCTCGAAAAGGTTCGGGTTGATCTTCTTATTCTCAGCTTCGGCATAGGACGGATTGATCCGGAGGGCCGCGGCAAACTGCTCCCCGGCTTCCGCGTATTTCTTCTGCAGGGCCAGGACATTCCCGCGCGACAGATAGACCTGCTCGTAATCGGGCTTGAGCTTGTAGGCCTCATCGAATTCGGCAAACGCCTCCGCAAATTGTCCCTGCCGGGCATAAATGCCCCCCCGGTTGTAATGCCCGGACGCCAGTCCCGGGCTGATTCGCAGCACCTCGTCGAATTGGGCGGCAGCCTCGGTCAGCTTGTCCTGGCTGGCATAGGCCACCCCCAGGTTAAGATGGGCCACGTAATTATCCCGGGTGACAG
>JAPLUA010000060.1 GCA_026397855.1 Verrucomicrobiota bacterium
AAGCTGGCCACGGGTAGGGTAGTGCGTCGGGCTGGGACAAGTCTTGCGAAACACTTTGCCCGCAGGCATGTCCAATGATTTGGAACTGGTCAAACCGGCACGGGTGCTGCACGTTTAGACATAGCCATGAGCGAGCTTCAAATCATTGAATCAGCCCTTGAAGTGGCGGCCCGGCGTCGCCGCTGGGCCCGGGCGCTGCGCGGTTTATGGCAAGGCCTGCTGGCCGGGGCTGTGCTTTCACTCCTTCTCATTGGCGCCTGGCATTTGCTGCCGCTGCCGCTTTGGTTGCTGACCGTCGCGGCTATCGTGCCGTTCCTGTCCGCCCTCGTGGGATTGGTCATTGCCGGCTGGCGCAAGCCGGAGTTGAACGAGGTCGCCCGGTGGGTGGACACGCGGCAGCATCTGCAGGAGCGGGTCAGTACCGCTCTCGAAGTCGCTGCAGGGCAGGGGGCCGGCACCTGGCGCGATCTCGTGGTCACCGATGCCGCCGAGCACATGAAAGGCCTGGATCTTCGCCGGCTCGTTCCCTTCCATCTCCCCCGGGCCACCCGCTGGGCGCTGGTGATCCTCGCCCTGGGCGCCGGCCTCGGCTTCGTCCCGGAATACCGCAGCAAGAGCTATTTGCAGAAGAAGGCGGAGGCGCAGAATATCAAGGAGGTCGGCAAGCAGCTCGCCGATCTGACGCGCCGCAACCTGGTGAAACGGCCGCCCATCCTCGAGCCCACCCAGAAGGCCCTGGAGGCTGTCACGGAAGTCGGCGACCGGCTAAGCATGAAAGCCATGACCCGGAGCGAAGCCCTCAAGGACCTGGCCAACGTCGCCGAGAAGCTGAAGGATGAGCTTAAGGAGATGGGGAGGGACCCGGCATTGAAGAAGCTGGAGCAGGTTGCGAGGGCTTCGGGTGGAAACGATTCCCAGACTGCGGGGGGCTTGCAGAAGCAGATGGAATCCCTCCAGAAGCAGTTGGGCGCACCGACCGGCAACCCCGATGCGCTCGATAAGTTCAAGAAGGAGCTGGAGAAGCTCCAGGAAGCGGCAAAGGGCATGGCCGATAAGAATTCTCCCGCCAGCGATGCTGAACGCCAGAAGCTCTCCGAATCCCTCTCGGCGCTCTCGAAAGAGATGCAGGAAATGGGCATCCAGATGCCGCAGTTGGACGAGGCGATCGCCGCCCTGGCCGCCAACCGGACCGACCTCGTGCTCAAGGATCTCCAATCCTCCCTGACCGACCTGGAGAAGCTGCGCGACATGGCGAAGTCGCTCCAGCAACTCCAGTAGCAAATGGAGAAGATGGGCAAGGACCTGGCCGAGCAGCTCAAGAACGGCCAGCCCGAAGCGGCGCAGATGACGCTCCAGAAGATGATCTCCCAGCTAAAGTCGGCCAACCTCTCCCCGGAGCAGCTCCAGAAGATGCTGGGGGAGGTCTCCAAGGCGGTGGATCCGGCCGGCAGCTACGGCAAGGCGGGGGAGCACCTTAAGGATGCCGCCGCCCGGATGCGCGACGGCGATAAGCCGGCTGCCGGCAAGGCCCTCGCCGCCGCCGCCAAGGAATTGGGCGACCTGATGCAGCAGCTCAACGACGCGCAATCCATGGCGGCCTCGTTGGAAAGCCTCAACCAGGCCTCGATGTTCATCGGCGCCGGCCAGGGCTGGCGGACCTCCAACCAGCCGGGATATAACCCCCGCGGCAAAGGGCCCGGCGGCGGGGTCGGCACCTGGTCGGATAGCGCCGCCGAATGGGACGGCCTCTACAATGACCGCTGGGACAATGCCGGCATCGTGCGCCCGGACGAGGACGCGCGCGGCCACACCGACCGGGGCGAGGGTGATCTCAATGAAGCGCTCCGGCCGACGAAGATCAAAGGTCAGCTCAAGTCCGGCGGTCCCATGCCCAGCATCACCCTCAAGGGCGTGAGCATCAAGGGACAGAGCAAGGTGGCCTACGAGCAGGCGGCCGCAGCCGCCCAATCCGATGCCGAGAGCGCGTTGAGCCAGGAGAAGGTTCCCCGCGCCTACCAGGGGGCGGTGCGCGACTATTTCGATGACCTAAAGAAGTGAACCCATGAACACCGAAACACAAATCCAATCCTTCCGCCAGGCCTACACCGCTGTGCGGTCCGAGATCGGCAAAGTGATGGTTGGCCAGGACGCCGTCGTGGAGGCCACGCTCATCGCGCTCTTTGCCGGCGGCCATGTGCTGCTCGAAGGCGTGCCAGGGCTGGGCAAGACTCTCCTCGTGCGCACGCTCGGCGAAGCGCTTGACCTGTCGTTCAGCCGCGTCCAATTCACCCCCGACCTGATGCCGGCCGATATTCTCGGCACCAATATCGTCATGGAGATACCCGGCGGCCGGCGCGAGTTCCAGTTCCAGCGCGGGCCGATCTTCGCCCACCTGGTGCTGGCCGACGAAATCAACCGCGCGACCCCCAAGACCCAATCGGCGCTGCTCGAAGCCATGCAGGAGCATCAGGTCACCGCGGGCGGGGAAATCCGCAAGCTGGTGGAGCCGTTCTTCGTGATGGCCACGCAGAACCCGATTGACCAGGAGGGAACCTATCCGCTGCCGGAAGCCCAGCTCGACCGCTTCTTCTTCAAGATCCTGGTCGGCTACCCGACGGCGGAAGAGCTGACCGAAGTGCTGTCCCGCACTACCTCCGGCGCAAGCGCAAAGGTCGAGCGTGTGCTCAGCCGGGAGGCCCTGCTGGAGCTGATGAAACTCGTGCGCGAGGTGCCGGTGGCCTCGCATGTGAAGGATTACGCCGTGCGGCTCGTGCTGGCGACACATCCGAAGACCGAAACGGCCGCGCCCATCGCCAGCCAGTATCTGCGCTTCGGCAGCAGCCCGCGCGGCGGGCAGACCCTGCTTCTGGCCGGCAAAGTCCGCGCCCTCACCGACGGCCGTTTCAACGTCAGCTATGATGACATACAGGCCGTTGCCGCCACCGCCCTGCGCCATCGCCTCATTCTGAACTTCGAGGCCGAGGCCGAAGGGATCACCACGGACCATATCATCGGCCAGATTCTGCGAGACGTGCCGCGGGATGCTCACGCGGTAAACGGGTGAAGCTCCCCGGGTGCAAGACCGCACCCCGGTCAATCTGGCGCGATGAATCGAACCATGCGGAAGACAGCTCATGCCTGACGCCCTCCTCACTCCCGAACTCCTGCGCCGGCTCGAGCAATTCCAACTGCTGGCCGCGCGCCGGGCCAAGAGTTCGTCCCGGGGGGAGCGCCGCAGCCGCGCGCGCGGGCAGTCCGTCGAGTTCGCCGATTACCGCCCCTACGTCCACGGCGATGACTTCCGCTACCTGGACTGGAACCTCTATGGCCGGCTGGAGCGGCTTTTCCTGAAGCTTTACGAGGAGGAGCGCGAGCTGCCGGTTCGGATCTTCCTGGATGCCAGCGAGTCCATGACCTTCGGGGAGCCGCGCAAGTTCGACTTCGCCCGGCAGGTGGCCGCCGCTATCGGTTACGTTTCCCTCTCCGGGTTCGACCGCGTCAGCGTCATCCCGTTTCCCGGCGTTGATCACGACGCCGAGCCGGACCAGGCTTCGCGCGTGATGGAACGGGCCGCGCGAGGCGCGCTCCGTTCTGTGCGCGGCAAGAAGTCCGCCCTGCAGTTCTTTCAGAACCTGGGCGCGCTCACCGCCGGAGGCTCCGCGAATCTCAACCAGGCCCTGCGGCGCGGCGCTCTCGAAGCGCGCCGGGCGGGCCTAGCCGTTGTGATCAGCGATTTCCTTGACCCGGAAGGGTATGAGGCGGGG
>JAPLUA010000287.1 GCA_026397855.1 Verrucomicrobiota bacterium
CGGCATCGTGCGGATCCAGGATGGCAACGCCCTCGGCCAGGGCGGCTTCAGCGCCGCCACCTGGACCCTGGTCGCCAACAACGCCGCCGTTGAAATTGACGGCAGCCTCTCCGTCGGTGAGCACATGCACATTCTTGGCCGCGGGCCTGATAACCTTGGCGCATTACGTTCCGTGAGTGGCAATTCTTCGCTGAACCAGCATATTGCCTTGGACGGCAATTCGTCGGTCGGCGTTTCGGCGGGGGTGGCGCTCACGCAGAACTTTCAGTTCTATAATGGCAGCGGCCCCTGCACGCTGACCAAGATTGGCGCGGGCACCTTGACGGTGAACACCTTCGTCTTTCCAAGTGTCCTGGTCGCCGAGGGGCGGTTCGTGAACAACGGCGCCTTGCAGGGCAGTGTTGTTGTCACCAACGGAGGCACCCTGAGCGGCACCGGCGTTATTGGCGGGCCCCTCTCGGTCACCGGCGGCGGCACGCTCGTGCCGGGTGGCAGCCTCGGGGTCCTGACCGTCAGCAACGCCGTCTCATTAGCCGGGACCTGCGTGTTTGCCGTTCAGAAGATTGGCGGGGGAACGACCAATAGCCAGCTTGCGGGCGTTACCTCCCTGAGCTATGGCGGTGCCTTGGTGGTGACCAACCTCGGCGGCACCTTGGCCGCCGGCGATTCGTTCCGGTTGTTTAGCGCCAACAGCTATGGCGGCCACTTCGACTCCGTCAGTATTCCCCCCCTGGTGCCAGGGCTATACTGGGACAGTTCGCAGCTGGCGGTGAACGGGACGGTGCGGGTTGCGACTGCGCCGGCATTGTCCGTTTCATTCAGCGGGAGCTGGTTGAGTCTCCTCTGGCCCACCGGCTATACGGGATGGCTGTTGGAAGGTCAGACCAATCCAGTCAGCCTTGGCCTGAGCACCAACTGGACGATTGTCCCCGGCCTCACTTCCAACGGCCTGAGCGTTCCCCTTGGCTCGACCAATGGGTCCGCTTTCTTTCGTTTGGTTCTACCGACTCCCTGATTGTCGCTTCCCATGCCAGCCGGCCAGCGAGAAGGGTATCCAAGAGCGTATGGCAGACCAGTGGGGTCGCCTTGATCCTCCTCCCATGCAATCGCTGAGCCAGCTTGGATCGCCTCAGGGCTCCCGTGAATGCGGGATGGCAGCCAGGCCGTCCACCGCGCATAATCGTTTGATATGCTTCGGTGGCTTACTTTCTGCGCAAGCTGGCTGGCGATTTTCCCGCTGGCGGCTGTTGGCACTGCGGCGACCATTGACAAGACCAACAACACGGACGGCCTGAATCTGGGATCGAGTTGGGTCGGCGCTACGGTTCCCGGCTCCAGCGATGTCGCCCGGTGGTCTTCCGTAGTGGCGGGGGCCAACACCGTCAGCCTGGGTGCGGACACAAATTGGCTGGGGATCAAGGTGACAAATCCTGGCGGCGCGGTAACGGTCAATTCGGGTAATACGCTGACCTTGGGCGGCAGCGGCATAGACATGAGCGCCGCCACCACCAACCTCACGCTTAACTGCGGCCTGACCCTGCTGTCCAACCAGGCTTGGAACCTGAGCAGCCCAGCGGCCCTCACCCTCGGTGGCACGGTCGGCGGCGCCAATGTGGCTCTCAGCAAGGCTGGCAGCGGCACGGCTAATCTTAACAGCCTGAACACGATTTCCGGGAGTGTTGCGGTCAACGCAGGCAGGCTCGTCATCAACCACCCGCGGGCGCTGGGCTTTACCGCGGCGACGGTGGTCAGCGGGGCGCAGCTTTACATCGGCACCGCCTCTGCCTGCACCAACGCCATCACCTTGACCGGCAACGGCACCGACACTCAGGGCGCCGTGCGTTTCAACGGCGGCACGGCCGTGTGGTCCGGGCCCATTACGCTTGTGAATGGCGCGCGCATCGGCGGCTATGCCGGGAGTGGCGCTTACACGCTGAGCGGCGGCATCGGCGGCACGGGCGACCTGCGTATCTGGGCCGGCGGCGCTTCCTACACCCACGTCCATACTTTCACAATTTCCGCGCCGTGCAGCTACACGGGCGACACCGTGCTGGAGACCTATGCCGCTTGCCCGGTGGTGATCTTGTCGGGTGGGGCCAATCGCCTGCCGACCAACAGCGTCCTGACCATGCTTGCGGGCGTGTGGAATGGGCAGGTGCTGACCGCCACGTTGAAGCTGAACGCTAACAGCCAGGCTTTCGCAGGTTTGACGAGCGGCAGCGGCGTGTTCGGTGCCGGCGGCACCAACCGCGTGGTGAATGGCGGCGCCACAATCGCCACCCTCACGATCAATGGTGCAGAGGACAAGTTCTTTGACGGCGCACTCGGCGGTCCGGGAGCCAATGAGAACAATTTCGGCCTGACCAAGAACGGCGCCGGCAAGCTCACCATCAAAGACAACTGCACTCAGACCGGACCCACGCTGGTCAACGACGGTATCTTGAGCCTGTTGGGGGCGTTCAATGGCGGGACGGTTGCCGTGTCCAACGGCGCCATGCTCCTGCTGGGCAACGGGGCCCATACCATGGCGGGGCTGACGCTCAGTACGAACTCAGCGCTGGGGGGCAACGTTGGTGCGCCGGCGAATCCGAACAACACGGTCATTCAGGTCAATGGCAACCTCGTGCTCGGCGGCACGATCATCGTCCAGGATCTTGGGGATGCCGGCGTCAGCAACGTGGTGACCGTCATCAATTATACCGGCACGCTCTCGAACCTGGGCCTGACCACGGATTCGCGGTCGCCATGGACCGTGCAGGCGGACACTTCGACCTCCGGCAAGGTGAAGCTGACCTTGCAGCGCAAGCTGCCGACAATCGAATTCACCACCGCCAGCACCACCGTCAGCAATTCGCTCCAATTTGACATGCAGGGGGTTTTACGCGGATTCCCGCTCACCCCGGTCTGGTATGAAGTCCACACGCCGGACGGGCAGTTATGGGATTTCGGTGCGATGCCACCGGCGCCGAGCTGGACCATTCACCTGCGCCATCTTCGGCTGGGGACCAACAATGTCCGGGCCTTCACGCTGGATAATGGCAACCTGCTGGAGCAGGATACCCGGCAGGTGGTGTTGCAGTTGGGCACGAATCCGCCGGTGCGGCCGCGCCCTTATCCGGCGGAGATCTGGTGGGGCGGCGTGGCGACCGATCTGACACCCGACTATGGCTACGCGCAACTGGTGGACCCGGCTCGGCCCTGGAGTTTTGTGCAGCAATACCAGGATGGCATTTTCCTTCACGGCATCCTGCCCACTATCGGAACGCTGGCAAAACTGGCCGCTGCCGTGGCCCCATACCGGGGACGATTTGGGCGTGAGGACGGCTATTACACCCAGGCGGATACGAACTTCGGCTTCAAGAACGCCGCGGCTTTCAACTCCGACCTCCAGTCCCTGGCCGGGGCGGGCCTCCAGCTCAGCTTCCAATCAATGGATTATAGCCCGGGGGTGAGAGTCTGGGCGGGGGTCATTGACCCTGGGTGGTGCCAGAAATGGCCCAACTGGACCCACGCGCAAATCATCAACAGCAACATGCAATGCTGGGCCGATTTCGTCGGCAGCCTGCACACCAACTGGCCCGGACTCAAGCTGGGCATGACCTGGTCGCCGGTGTGGTTCAATTGGGGGGGGCACCCGGCTTTGGTTCCCTCAGGCGACAGCTTGACCCTGCATCCGGTGACGGACGCAGCGGGGACCCCTATCCTCAACCAATACGGCACGAACGCCTGGTTCGACTTTGACATGCAGGAGTTCTTCAATAAAGCGAGCGCCACCGCCCAGGCCGGTGATGGCTACTACGGGTTCGCCTCTGACTGCCCCTACGATTACTTCGCCACATGGTCCAACATCACCGACCGCACCAACAACCAGGCCAAGATTCTCGGTTACGAGGCGTGGGAGCGGACCAACGGCTACTTCCCGACCACGATCTGCAATTACTCGACGGCCAGCGGCAGCGATACCAACGCCTGGGATGCCAGCTACATGCAGAAGAGCTACGCCTACATCAGCACCAAACAGCAAATGGGCGGCCGCACTCAGAAGTATCTGTTCGAGTCATGGTATAGCGGTCCCTACACCTGGGCGCCGGAGAGCAATACCAATTCGTTCAGCGGCATGGTCAAGCAGGCGATCAAATACCTCAAGGGCATCAGCGATACCAACGGGACACTCGAATCACTTGACCTGATTCGCACCAGGGACAGTGGTTCCTTCCAGCAGGTTCAGTTGCAGAACAACGGTGACATCCAATGCCTGCCGGCCCTGGTAGCGTTGCCGGGCACCGTTCCGGGCGTGACGACGCGCTTCTTCACCACGAACGGCTACGAGTTGACTGCGAGCCTGCAAACCGCCGAGGGCCTCTGCTTCACGAACCTGCTCCGGCCCGGGGCCGCCACCGACCTGGTCGCCGTCACGACGGCTTCCGGGTTGGCGGCCTCGACCAACGAGAGCGGCAGCCTGGAGGCCTTCTGGAATCCGCAGGACCCGCTGGGCATCGTGCGTGACCGCGATTGGCTGACCCCGACACTCGATCCGTTGCGCAGTTGGCAAAGCCAGGACATTGGTGGCGGCGGGCTGCCGGGGGGCGTCGGCCTGAGCAGCAACGTCTTTTCCGTGATCGGGTCCGGGACGGATATCGGGGGCACGGCCGATGCTTTCCGCTTCGTTTATCTGCCGGTCACCGGCGATGCCACGATCACCGCCCGCGTCTCTGCGCAGCTTAACTCCGACTCCTGGGCCAAGGCCGGGGTGATGGTGCGCGAGTCCCTCGCGGCCGGAGCGCGCAACGTCCTGATGGCGGTGACTCCCGGCAACGGGGTGATGTTCCAATACCGCGGCACGACCAACGGGAGCACCGCCTCCACCAACCAGGCCGGCCTGAAGGCCCCGTATTGGGTGCGGTTGGTTCGCGCCAGCAACAGTCTAAGCGGCTATTACTCCAGCAACGGCACCACCTGGAGCCAGCTCAGTTCCACCGTTCTGACCAACTTCGGTGCCCCGGCCTACTTCGGTTTGGCGGTCAGCTCGCACAACACCAACCTGGCGGGCGTGGCCGTGCTGGATTCGGTGACCGCTGCCGGCTCCAACACAAACCATCCGCCCGTGTTCAACAGTATCCCCAATCGCACGATTGTGGCCGGCTATGCGCTGCAGGTGCCGGTGGCCGATTTCGTCACCGATACCGATTCACCGCCGCAAGTCCTGACCTTTAATTTGCTGGCGGCGCCTACGAATGCCGCGCTGGACAGCGCTACGGGTCTCTTCATCTGGCGGCCGCTGCTGTCCCAGGCCCCGCTCGTCACCTCGGTGCGCCTGGCGGTCGCTGACAATGGCAGCCCGCCCCTGAGCGCGACCCAAAGTTTCTGGGTGACCGTCCGTCCGCCCTCTTCGCCCAGGTTTGGCAGCCCGGGCCTGAGCAACGGCTGGTTTACCTTTATGGTTGATGGCGACGCGGGGCCCGACTATTTCTTTCTCGGGTCAACCAACCTGGTGGATTGGTGGCCGATCTGGACCAACTGCTCAGCCATGCCCCCATTTGAATTTGGCGACCCGGCGGCGACGAACGCCAACGGCCGCTTCTATCGCGCACGGCTTGGGCCGTAGCACAGAGTTTACCTGAATCTATTATGAACCATGCTGCCTCTCGTTTGATCCTCACCACACTTCTGGGGTTTTCCCTCGCCCTGCACGCGGAAGCCGGGAGCCTGCCGCCCGGCGATGCGTTGGCACGAGACTTCGCCCAACCGCCGGATGCGACCAAGCCGCGCTGCTACTGGTATTGGATGGACGGCCAGATCACGAAGGAGGGGATCACGCGTGATCTCGAAGCCATGAAACGCGTCGGCATCGGCGAGGGCTACATCGGCGTCATCGGCGGCCAGAGCGGCACGCCGGCCAAGGACGGGGCCAAGGCGCTCACGGATGAATGGTGGGGATTCATCGAGCACGCGCTGCGGGAAGGGACTCGGCTCGGCGTGGACATCGGCGTGTTTAACTCACCCGGCTGGAGCCAATCCGGCGGGCCGTGGGTGAAACCCTCGCAGGCGATGCGCTACGTCGTCCTGCCGGAGACACGGCTGCGTGGGCCCCAGCGGTTCGAAGGCAAGCTGGCAACCCCTCCGGGTGAGTTCCAGGACATCGCCGTATTAGCGTTTCCGGCCCCGGCCGGGGAAGACGTAATGGCGAAGCTGACGAAGCGCACACCGACGGTGTCGGCTTGTGAGCTGCCGACCCCCTTCACGGCGCGGAGTATCACCGTGCAGCCGGTCAAAGCGGTGAATGTTAGTGCCGAGCTGCAGGTTTCCGACGACGGCCAGCAGTACCGCACCCTCAAGCAGTTCACGATTGACCGGCACAACCTGGGTATCGCCGTCGGCCCAGTGCCCCTGGCACCGATCGTGGCAACCTTCCCGGCCACGACGGCGCAGTTCTTCCGGCTGACCCTCTCGGCAGAATGCGAACTCGGCGAGATCAGCGTTTCCCCAGCGGCCCGGGTGGAAAGCTACGCCGGGAAGTCATTATTTAAGATGTTCCAGGACCCATTGCCGCCATTCGATTATTACACGTGGCCCGCGGCGACGGAGCCTGGGGCAGCCGACTTGATCATCCGGCCGGAAGCCGTGCGCAATATCAGCAAACAGATGGCGGCGGACGGCACGTTGCGCTGGGAAGTTCCGGCCGGGGAGTGGATTGTGTTGCGCACGGCCATGACGCCAACGGGGACGAAGAACTCGCCCGCGCCGCCGGAGGCGACCGGGTATGAAGTGGACAAGATGAACCGGGTTGCCCTGAAGTCCCATTTCGACGCCTACATCGGCAACCTGCTCCAGCGGATGCCCGCGGCGGAACGCAAGTCGTTCAAGCACGTGGTTGCGGACAGCTATGAGCAGGGGCCGGAGAACTGGACCGACGGCTTCGCCGCAGATTTCCAGAAACATTATGGCTATGACCCGATCCGGTTCCTTCCGGTCATGACCGGACGAATTGTGGGTAGCGCAGATCAGTCGGACCGCTTTCTTTGGGACTTGCGGCGGCTGGTGGCGGAGCGGGTCGCCCGGGATTATGTCGGGGCCTTAAGCGACCTGTCCCGGCGACGCGGGCTGAAGATGTGGCTGGAGAACTATGGTCACTGGGGGTTTCCCAGCGAGTTCCTGTTGTATGGCGGCTACGCGGATGAGGTCAGCGGCGAGTTCTGGGTCAGCGGCGACCTCGGCGCCGTCGAGCTTCGGGACGCTTCCAGCGCGGCGCATATTTACGGCAAACCGGTAGTCTGGGCGGAGGCATTCACGGGTGGGCCGGCGTTTGTGGATGCGCCGCGCGATTTGAAGGCGCGCGGCGACTGGGCGTTCTGCCAGGGCGTCAATCAGTTCGTCCTCCACGTGTACATTCATCAGCCGTGGGAAGATCGGCAGCCGGGCGTCAACGCCTGGTTTGGAACCGAGTTCAACCGGCATAACACCTGGTTCGAGCAATCAAAGGCGTGGATTGATTACCTGCGCCGGTGCAGCGTGATGTTGCAGGCGGGCAAGCACGTGGCCGATGTGGCCTACTTCATCAGCGAGGATGTCCCCAAGATGACCGGCCTGGCCAAACCGGAACTGCCGGCGGGGTGCGACTTCGACTGGATCAACTCCGATGTGATCGAGCGCCGCCTCACAGTTAAGGATGGTCGGCTGGTGCTGCCGGATGGCATGAGCTATAGCATGTTGGTGCTCCCGCAATCGGTTACCATGCGCCCGGAGGTGCTGCGCAA
>JAPLUA010000155.1 GCA_026397855.1 Verrucomicrobiota bacterium
TGGCGCTGCTGGTGGCTTGTGCGAGCGGTTGCACGGCAGTGGACCGGGCTTACAAGCAGGAGGTGTCGTGGACCAACGCGCCAGTGTTGCAGGTGGTGACGAACACGGTGCTGGTCACCAACGTGGTGCCGGAGGTCGTGGAGCGGACCAGCATCGTCTATGTCACCAATGCGGCGAGCGGGGCTGTGTCTGGTTACGTGGCGCGAGAGGCGGTGGCGACCAACCTGGTGCTGGCTGTGATGACGAACCTGGTGCCGGTGTTCTACACCAACATTGTGCAGGTCCCGATCACAAACCTTGTGGCGCGGCCGGAGGCATTGGCGGCCATGGATGCGGTGGGGTCCGTGGTGAATACGTTTGCGCCCGGCATTGGGAGCATTGTGGCGCTGGCGATGGCCGGGCTTTACCACGGGTATCGGCAGGTGCGGAATCGCAAGGTGACGGAGGCATTGATTCAGGGGGTGGAGACGGCGCGGGCGGTTTTGACGACCACGCCGCAGGGGCAGGCGGCGGATGCGCAGTTGGTGAAGTGGCTGATGGAGCACCAGAAGGAGGCGGGGGTCTTCACAACGGTGTCGGGGCTGGTAGAACAGCTCAGCGACAATCCGGCAGCGAGGATGACGGCGCTGGATATTGCGAGCCGGGTGGAGCAGGCGCAGCAGCAGCGGACCGCAAGCCAGGCGGCCGTAGCGGCGAACTGAGTGAGAGTTAACTGGGGATGCAGTTTTCATTCTGGCTGGCGCGGCGGGGGGGTGCAGGACTATGATTCACCAGTCAGCGCACGCTGCAGAGTGCGGTGGCGCAACTCCGCTCGAATTGCGGAAGCCGGTCGCGGGTCGAATGTAGACCGCCAGGCGGCGAATAGATTCCAGATAATTCCAGACAGGAAGAGATCGGAAACGTGTGGAAAGCATGCGAAATACAGAAATGGGAAACGAAGCTAACCGAAACGGACAGAATGACTTACGAATACGACCGAAAGCAGTCAACCCGTTCAAGTCCTGTCGCGGGCACCACTTTGGAATTCTTCAGCAGACACCAGTATAATCCTTGTTTTGCGGGGTGGAATGGGTGCCGGATTCCTGGGGCAGCACGGCGGCTGCTGATGCCTATAATGACTGGAGCCTTAAATGTTACAAGGGGCCTTTGGCAGCTAATGGTCTGCCCCAGAGCGGCGCGGGAGAGCGCGACCGCAATGCTGTGGCTGCTGCTCTTCCTGGCACCGGCCCACGGCACGAACGCGGCGCCGGCGAGCGTGGCCGCGGGGGAGCGGCCAAACATCCTTTGGCTGGTCAGCGAGGACAACGGGCCCTTCCTTGGCTGTTACGGAGATCCGCTGGCCCACACCCCGACGCTGGATCGCCTGGCGAGCAAGGGCGTCCTGTTCGAGCGCTGCTTTGCCCAGCCGGTTTGCGCCCCTTCGCGGTTTACACTGATCACCGGTATGTATTCCGTTACGTGCGGGCCGGCGGAGCACATGCGCGCCAAAGGCAAGATTCCTTCCTGGCTCAAGGGCTTTCCCGCCTACCTGCGCCCTCAAGGGCTTTCCCGCCTACCTGCGCCAGGCCGGCTATTACACGGCGAACAATTCCAAGACCGACTACAATGCGCCCATCAATGGGAAGGAGGCGTGGGATGCGTCCAACCAGAACGCGCACTGGTGTAAGCGGGCGGATGCGAAGCAGCCGTTCTTCAGCGTGTTCAACCACGCAGTGACCCATGAGAGCTGCCTGTTCCCCGAGGAGGAGAACAAGCTGGATTTCCCGCCCATGGACCCGGCGAAGGTGCGCATTCCGCCCTATCAGCCGGACACGCCCGAGATGCGCGCCGACTGGGCCCGCTACTACAATCACCTGACGCTGATGGATGAGCAGATCGCGGACAAGCTCAAGGAGTTGGAGAAGGATGGGCTGGCGGAGAACACTATCGTGTTCTACTACTCCGACAACGGCGGCGTGCTGCCCCGCAGCAAGCGGTTCTTGCAGCGCAGCGGGACGCACGTGCCGCTGATCATCTATTTCCCGCCCAAATGGCAGCACCTGGCGCCGGCCGCGCCCGGCTCCCGGATCAAGGTGCCGGTGGGTTTCGTGGACTTTGCCCCGACCATTCTCTCGCTCGCGGGCGTGAAGATTCCCGACTACATGATGGGCCGGGCGTTTGCCGGTCCGGCCCGGGGCCAGCCCAACGAGTATGCCTTCTGCACCCGCGACCGCATGGACGAGCGCTACGACATGATGCGCTCGCTCATGAATGAGCGCTACCTCTACATCCGCAACTACCGGCCGGAGCTGCCCTACGTCCAACGGCTCACCTACCAGTTCCAGGCGCGCGGCTACCAATCCTGGGCCAGGGAAGCCACCGCCGTGCGTTTGACGCCGGCCACGGCACAGTTCTGGGGCGAGAAACCTGCCGAGGAACTGTATGACCTGGCAGCCGACCCTGACAACGTGCGCAATCTCGTCAACGACCCGGCCCATCGCGAGGCCCGGGAGCGGATGCGCGCCGAGATGAATCGTCGGCTGCTCGCCATCCAGGACAACGGGTTCATCCCGGAAGGCTCGCCGCTGGAGGGCTATGAAGCGTCGCGCCGGCCGGGTGCGGTGCCTTTCGAGCGTGTGGTGGACCTCGCGAACCTGGCGTCGGAGCGCAAGGCGGCCCATCTGCCGAAGCTCACGGCCGCGCTGGAGGATCCGAACGAGGCAATCCGCTGGTGGGGCGCGCTAGGCTGCGCCATGCTCCGCGCGCAGGCCGCCCCGGCGGAAGCCGCTTTGCGGAAGCGCCTGGAGGACCCGTCGGGCGCAGTGCAGTCCGCCGCCGCCGAGGCCCTATCCCACCTGGGGCACGTTGACCTTGCGCTGCCCGTGCTTGAGCGCTGGATCACCAACACCAGCGGGACGTTCTACAGCATTCATGCCGCCAACGTGCTTATCCGGATGGGTGAAGGCGGCCGGCCGCTGCTGCCGGTGATGAAGAAAGTCTATGCGGCGACCGGGGATGATGCCAACAACTCCGCGCCGGCTTACCTGCATCGCATCCTCGAACGCAACGTGGCCCTCCTCGAAGGCCGCGAGGCGGCGCTGGTCTATCCCCGCTTCCCGTGAAAACCACGCTCGCGCTCCTGCTCACCCTGCTGCCGCTGGCGATGTTCGCCGCGGCGCCGGGCCTGAACGTCCTGTTCATCACGGCGGATGACATGAACTACAACACGCCCGGATTCACGGGCGGCCTCACCCCGGGCATCACGCCGAATCTCGATCGCCTGGCCAGCGAGGGGATGCGATTCGTCCAGGCACACGTCACAGTGGCAGTGTGCCAGCCCAGCCGCGAGTGTCTCATGACGGGACGCTACCCGCACCGGAACGGGGCCACCGGCTTTTATCCCGTCCGCCCGGAGGTGCCCACCCTGATGGAGTCGCTCAAGGCGGCGGGTTACCAGCTCGGCATCATGGCCAAGATCGAGCACCTGAAGCCGGACAGCAAGTTCCCCTGGGACTACAAGTATGACGCGGGCAAGCTCGGCCAGGGCCGCGACCCGGCACTCTATTACCGCTCGGCGAAGGAGTTCTTCGCGCAGGCCAAACAGTCCGGCAAGCGGTTCTTCCTCATGGCCAATTCCCAAGACCCGCACCGGCCGTGGGCGGGCAGCGACATTGAAAGGAACCGGAGCGAGCGTAAGAAGGGCAAGCAGAAGAAAGCCAACCGGGCGGCCGCTCCCGCGAGCGAAGAGGACAGCGTCTCGGGCGACGCCAAGTATCCGCCGCCGGCCCGCGTCTATAAACCCGAGGAGATCGCCGTGCCCGGCTTCCTGCCCGACCTGCCCGATGTGCGCAAGGAAATGGCCCAGTATTATTCCTCGGCCCACCGGTGCGATGAGACCGTGGGCGAAGTGCTGCGGGCGCTCAAGGAGTCGGGCCTGGAGGAGAGCACGCTGGTGATGTTCCTGAGCGACAACGGCATCTCGATGCCCTTTGCCAAGAGCAACTGCTATCTCACCAGCACGCGCACGCCGTGGCTGGTCCGCTGGCCGGGCCGGGTCAAGCCCGGGGCGGTGGACGCCGAGCACTTCATTGCGGGGATAGACTTCATGCCCACCATCCTGGAGGCGCTCGGCCTGCCAGCCCCGGCTGGCATGGATGGCCGCTCCTTCCTGCCGTTGCTCACCGGGCAGGATCAGCCCGGGCGCGACCGCGTCTTCACCTGCTACAACGACACCTCCGGAACCCGGCACTACCCGATGCGCTGCCTCCAGACCCGGCAGTATGGCTACATTTACAACGCCTGGTCGGATGGCACCACGCGCTACCAGGCCGAGCCGATGGGCGGGCTGACATTCAAAGCCATGCAGAAAGAGGCCGCATCGCAGAAGCCTGTCGCCGCCCGGGTCGAGATGCTGCTGCACCGGGTGCCGGAAGAGTTCTACGACTTTGCGGCCGATCCGAACGGCCTGCGCAACCTGGTCGCCGATCCGAAATGCCAGGATCAGGTCGCGCAGGCGCGCAAGGATATGCTGGCCTGGATGGCGCGCACGCAGGATCCGTTGCTGGAAACCTTCCGCGTCCGGATCGGCTCAAAGCCGTAAACCTGCTATAGAACTTCCCCGTGGAACCTAACGCCCCGCCACTGCTGCCGCTGCTGAAGCAATACTTCGGCTTCCGGTCCTTTCGCCCGTTGCAGGAGGAGATCATCCGGGACGCGCTGGCCGGCCGGGATGTCTTTGCGCTGCTCCCGACGGGCGGGGGCAAGTCGCTTTGCTTCCAGTTGCCGGCGATGACGCGGGACGGGCTGACGGTGGTGGTGTCCCCGCTGATCGCGCTGATGAAGGACCAGGTGGATGCCTTGCAAGCAAGCGGGGTGCCGGCGACGTTCCTCAATTCTTCCCTGCCGGCCGGGGAGGCGCGGGCCCGGCTGCGCGGGTTGCACCAGGGGGAATACCGATTACTCTACGCCGCGCCGGAGCGGCTGATGCTCTCGGGCGTGATGTCCGACCTGCAGCGCTGGAACGTAAACCTGCTCGCCATTGACGAGGCGCATTGCATCAGCGAGTGGGGGCACGACTTCCGGCCCGAATACCGCCAGCTTGCCGGGCTGCGCCAACTGTTCCCCAAAGTGCCGATGATGGCGCTGACGGCCACGGCCACGGACCGGGTGCGCCAGGACATTGTGGCGCTGCTGCAACTGCGCGAGCCGTGCTGCTACGTCGCCAGCTTCAATCGCCCGAACCTGACCTACCGCGTATTTGCCAAGAACAAGCCCTATGAGCAGCTCCTTGATTTCCTGCGCAAGCGGCCCCGGGAAAGCGGCATCGTCTATTGCCAGTCGCGCAAGAGCACGGAAAGTGTGGCGGAACGCCTGAACGAGGCCGGCGTGAAGGCCCGGCCCTACCACGCCGGCCTGACCCCCAGGGAGCGTTCGGAACACCAGGATCTGTTTCTGCGCGACGAAGTGCGCGTCGTCTGCGCAACCATCGCCTTCGGCATGGGCATCAACAAGCCCAACGTGCGCTTCGTCGTCCACTACGATCTGCCCAAGAACATCGAAGGCTACTACCAGGAGACAGGCCGCGCCGGGCGGGACGGGCTGCCCAGCGAGTGCGTCCTGCTGTTCAGCGCCGGGGACGTGATGAAGCAGACCCGGTTCATTGACGAGAAGCCCAGCGCAAAGGAGCGCAACATCGCGCATGAGCAGTTGCGGCAGATGGTCCACTACGCCGAATCGGCCGGCTGCCGCCGCGGCGAACTGCTGGGCTACTTCGGCGAGACGTCGGCCGAGGACAACTGCGGCGGATGCGACAACTGCCTGTCTCCCCGCGATACTTACGACGGCACACTGGCGGCGCAGAAGTTCCTCTCCTGCCTCTACCGCATCCGGCAGCAGAGCGGGTTCGAGTTCGGCATGAACCAGATTGTCGAAGTCCTTACCGGCGCGGAAACTGAGAGCATTCGCAAGTGGGGTCACGAAAAGCTCTCCACCTATGGCATTGGCAACGAGCACAGCCGGCCGGAATGGAAAGCCATCGGCCGGGAGCTGATCCGGCTGGGCCTGGTGCGGCAGGCGCCGGCCGAGAAGTTCCAGGTGCTCGGGCTCACGGAGGAGGGACTGGCCGTGATCAAGCAGCGCAAGCCGGTAAAGCTGACCCTCCCCGTCAGCGCGCCGGCGCCCGCGGAGCACCGGACCGGGGAAATCGCGTGCGACGAACTGCTGTTCGAGCGCCTCGTCCGCCTCCGCAAGCAGCTCGCCGACGAGCGGGCGGTGCCGCCGCACATCGTGTTCTCCGACGTGTCGCTGCGGCAGATGGCGCGCGATTATCCGGGCAGCGAGCGGGACCTGGCAAGAATCAGCGGCATGAGCGCCCGGAAACTGCAGGAGTTTGGGCCGGTCGTCCTCGCCGTGATTGTCGGCCACCTGGAGACGCAGCCGCGGCAAATATTTGCAGATGCGTCCTTCGAGGGGCCTCGCAAGCCGACAGGGATGAGGCGCAGCGCCGCCACCGATGACGGCCCTTACGACGAAGATCTGTTTGAGCAGTTGCGCGCGGTGCGACGGAAACTGGCGGAAGAACGCAACCTGCCGGCTTACATCATTCTGCATGACTCGGCCCTGCGCCACCTGGCAAGGGCTTATCCGCAAACCGAGGAAGAACTGGCCCAGATTCCCCACGTGGGGGCGAAGAAGGCGGCCGACTTCGGGGAGCAGTTCCTGGCAGCCATTACAGAGCACACCCGCACCAGGCGGCAAAGCTCCGGCTAAGCCGCAACGCAGCACTTCTAATTGCCAACGCCCAAGAACCCGGCTTTCTGGTCAAGTCCTGGCTTAGCCTAACTTCCAGTTGGAATGAACCGGAAGCCCAATGAACTCGGGGCGGTCTCGATTTCGTCGGGCTAGCTCTTGGTGTAGATCTCGGCGCCGCCCTTCACAAACTCGCGAGCCTTGTCTGCCATGCCCTTCTTGAGGGCATCCTGCTCAGCCACGCCTTGCTCGGCGGCGTATTTACGCACGTCTTCGGTGATCTTCATCGCGCAGAAGTGCGGGCCGCACATCGAGCAGAAGTGGGCGAGCCTGGAGCCTTCCTGCGGCAGAGTCTCGTCGTGGAACTCGCGCGCCGTCAGCGGGTCGAAGCCCAGGTTGAACTGGTCGTCCCAGCGGAACTCGAACCGCGCCTTGCTGAGCGCGTCGTCGCGCTCGCGGGCCGAGGGATGACCCTTGGCCAGGTCGGCGGCATGGGCGGCGATCTTGTAGGCGATAACGCCGTCCTTCACGTCCTTCTTGTTGGGCAGGCCGAGGTGTTCCTTGGGCGTGACATAGCAGAGCATGGCGCAGCCATACCAGCCGATCATCGCCGCGCCAATGGCGCTGGTGATGTGGTCGTAGCCGGGCGCAATGTCGGTGGTAAGCGGGCCCAGCGTGTAGAAGGGCGCTTCGGCGCACCACTCGAGCTGCTTGTCCATGTTCTCCTTGATCAGGTGCATGGGGACGTGGCCGGGGCCTTCGTTCATAACCTGGCAGTCCAGCTCCCAGGCGATCTTCGTCAGCTCGCCCTGCGTGCGCAGCTCCGCGAACTGCGCTTCGTCATTGGCGTCGGCAATCGAGCCGGGGCGCAGGCCGTCGCCCAGGCTGAACGCGACGTCGTAGGCGCGCATGATCTCACAGATCTCGCGGAAGTGGGTGTAGAGGAAGCTCTCCCGGTGGTGGGCGAGGCACCACTTGGCCATGATCGAGCCGCCGCGCGAGACGATGCCCGTGACGCGATTAGCGGTCAGGGGGATGTAGCGGAGCAGCACGCCGGCGTGAACGGTGAAGTAATCCACCCCTTGCTCGCACTGCTCGATGAGCGTGTCGCGATACACCTCCCAGGTCAGCTCCTCGGCTTTGCCGTCCACTTTCTCCAGCGCCTGGTAGATCGGCACCGTGCCGATGGGGACGGGCGAGTTGCGGATGATCCACTCGCGGGTCTCGTGGATGTTCTTGCCGGTGGAGAGGTCCATGACGGTGTCCGCGCCCCACTTGGCCGCCCAGCGCATTTTCTCCACCTCTTCCTCGATGCTGGAGGTGATGGCGCTGTTGCCGATGTTGGCGTTGATCTTCACCAGGAAGTTGCGCCCGATGATCATCGGCTCGCACTCGGGGTGGTTGATATTGGCCGGGATGATAGCCCGACCGCGCGCCACCTCGGACCGGACAAACTCGGGAGTGATGAAGGCGGGGATGGCGGCACCGAACGACTGACCGCCCAGATCGCGTGGAGCGTGGAGCGTGGAGCGTGGAGCATCCTGCTCTAGGCCGAGGTTCTCGCGGATGGCGATGAACTCCATCTCGGGCGTGATGATGCCCTGGCGCGCGTAGTGCATTTGCGTGACCGCCTGGCCCGGCTTGGCCCGGAGCGGCTGGCGCCTCAGGGCAGGCGGAATCGTTGCGTCGCTGTGCCCCGGAACGGGCTTGTAGGACGATTGGGCCGGCTCCACGCCACCGCGCGCCCGAATCCACTCCTGACGCAAAGGCGCCAGCCCTTGCTCCACATTGGCGGCTGATGCCGGATCGCCCCACGGGCCGGAGCAGTCATAGACCCGGACGGGCGCGTTGGCCTCGATCTGACCGCTGAAGGACTTGGTCGGGCTGAGCCTGACCTCGCGCAAGGGCACGCGGACTTCGGGATGAATCCTGCCCGGCAGGTAAACTCTCGTGGAATTGGGCAGGGGCTCGGTGCTCTGCGGCTCGATGGAGGTCTTGGTTGCGATCATGGGGCTGGTTGGTGGCGGTGGAGGTTGCCGGCTGATTCCTCAAGGCTGCCCAATGCAACGGACGCCCTTTGCCGCCCCACTTGGGGTGACCGGGTCATCAATGGCGTCTCGTAACAGCATAATTGGCTCACAGCCCTGCTGGGGATGCTGGCGGGAAGACTTCAGGTGTTCCCTTCGCCAGCATTACCTGGAGCAGGTTCAACGGGTCTGCCGCGCTCCCGCGCAGCACTCTCAGCCTTCGCGCTGAAACCGGTTCAGCGACGGGTTGGCTCCCCTGTAATGAATCAACCCTAAATCGGAAGAGCCTGAGGGTCAAGCCGGGCTTCGGCCTCGCCGGGTTCACGTGCGCATCTCACATTGTTCCGAAGCGGGGACATTCAAGACCACCACTCGCCAAGCCCCATCGCGGCTCCAATGCCTTTGTTACGTCACATCGGATAACGGGCATTAGAGCGATTTGTGACATTCCAGGGGTCCCCACATACCATCCGGCCCCCTCAAGGCCCTGTAGCGGCCTCCAGGCGCGATTGCGGGGCATTCCAGACCTTCTCCCCATCCCCCGTTTCAGTCCGCA
>JAPLUA010000317.1 GCA_026397855.1 Verrucomicrobiota bacterium
ATAACGACCTTACCAATCGGACCATACCGGCCTTTGCCGCGGCGATCCGCGGACCGCTCGTCGCTACCACCTCGGGCTACCAGATCATGCCGACGATGTGGTCGGAAGTTGTCACCACCGGGCCCAGTGTGGTGCTGGATACCCCGGCCAACGGCAGCAGCTTCACAGCACCTGCGAATATTGCCCTCTCAGCCACCGTCACGGACAACGGCTACCCGGTCAGCGCGGTTAACTTCTACAACGGAGCATCCCCGATCGGCAGCGCATCCACGCCGCCCTACACCGCTGCCTGGAACGGCGTCGGCGCGGGCACATACCCGATCACAGCCCAGGCTGTTTACTCGCTGTTCGGCAACACCCTGACCTCGCCTTCGGGGGTCAACACCATAACGGTCGCCCAAGCGCTCGCCCCGGTGGGCAGCATGAAAATCGGCCTCGGAGCGGGGGGCACAGCCCTCAATATCTCCTACTCCGGCGGATCGGCGGCCCATTTCGTCCTGGTCGGCACGAACAATATCGCCGCGCCGCTCGCCACCTGGCCGGTCGTCCAGACCACCAACAGCACCACGCCGGGCACGTTCACCGTCCCCATTGGCTCTGGCAGCCAGATGTATTACAAGATCCAGAGCCAATAGCCGGTTCTGTCTCTAATCCAGTTTGATCGGCAAGGGCCGGGTCGCAAGACTCGGCCCTTCAGTTTATCCCCTTCTACCTTTCCCTGCGCCATGCCTTGCCTGTCTTGAACTGCTCGATCATGGGCATGCATTCCTCCGTGAGCCCTTTGCGGCCGGCTTGTGCGGCCAGGTCGCGGGCCGACTGCGCCGCGGCGGCGGCTTCCGGGAACCGCCCCGCCTCCGCGTAGGCCGCGGCGAGGGTCTTGAGCCTGGCGGGATCCTTGCGCCCGGTCAATTCGCAGGCACGCTCGGACATCCGGACCGATTCCGTGCCGTTGCGGACCGCCGGGTTGGGGTCCGTCGCCAGGATCCAGGCAAGGCCGTCGAGGGCGGCCGGCTGGTCCTGCTGCAGAAGCAAGGCGATAGCGTAGCGGCTCATCGCCTCGCGCGTCCGTTGCAGGTGGGACAGCGCGGTTGCAAACTGGCAGTGGACGTTGGGATCGCTCGTGGCGGGAGTGACGGCTTTGGTGAAGAGGTCCGCGGCCTCGGACCATTGCTCCTGCTGGACGAGCGCCTGGGCAAGATTGAGCTGAGATTCGGCATCCCCCGGCTTGAGCCGCAGCGCCTCGCGAAGCTGCGTGGTTCCCTCGGCCAGCCGGCCCTGTTGCAACAGGAGGATGCCGAAGTTGTTGTGGGCCTGGGCCAGCCCGGGATCGGATTCCAACGCGGCCGAGTAGTGGGCGATGGCCTCGTCGGCCCTTCCCTGGGCGTGGAGGAGTTTGGCCAGGTTGTTGTGGGCCATCGCGGACTCGCTATTCAGCTTGATCGCCGCCAGGTAATGGGAGGCGGCCAGGTCCGGCTTCCCCTGCTTGGCCAGGGCCGCGCCGAGGAAGATGTGGGTCTGCTCCTGGGTGGGCTTGAACCAGAGGGCCCGGTTGTATTCCGCTATCGCCTCATCGAGCTTGCCCTGTTGATCGAGTGCGTGGCCGAGGTAAAAATGGGCTTCGGGAAACCCCGGCGCGTAGGCCAGCGCGGTGCGGTAATGCCCGATCGCCTCGTCCAGCTTGCCTTCTTTGGCCATCAGCGTGCCGAGAAGGGTGGTGGCCAGGGGGTTATTGCGCGTCACCCGCGCCGCATGTTCAAACAGGGTGCGCGTGTCCTTCCAATAGCGTAACTGCACGGAGGTTC
>JAPLUA010000302.1 GCA_026397855.1 Verrucomicrobiota bacterium
CCGCACCCATTCCTGAAAATCGGTCACCGCGCTCCGCCCGCTCACCTGCCACAGGCACGTCAGCCCGGGCTTCATGCTCAGCCGCCGCCGATGCGCCACATCATCAAATCGCCTCACCTCGTCCAACGGCAGCGGCCGCGGTCCCACCAGGCTCATCTCCCCCCGCAGCACGTTATACAACTGCGGAAACTCGTCCAAACTATACTTGCGCAACACCTTCCCCACCTTCGTCACCCGAGGATCGTTGGTCACCTTGAACACCGGCCCGGTCATCTCGTTCATCGCCGCCAGCTCGTGCTTGATCTGCTCCGCGTTGCTCACCATCGTCCGGAACTTGTATAGCGTGAACGGGCGCCCGTTCAATCCCGCCCGCTGCTGCCGGAACAGCACCGGCCCCGGCGAGGTCAGCTTCACCAGCAGCGCCACCACACCCAGCGGCACCGACATCAACAGCAGCAGCCCCAGCGCCCCCACAAAATCCAGCACCTGCTTCCCCACCACCTGCCACGACGCCTCCGGTGCCGACCGGAACACCAGCACCGGCCAGCCGTGAAAATCATCAAAGCTCGTCCGCGAGATCTGCGTCCGGAAGAAGTCCGCCACCAGCCAAGCCTCCACGCCCTCGATCTCGCATGCCCGGATCGCCTCCTCAACCTGCCCGAAGTAAGCATGCTTTGCGATCAGGATCACCCCGTTGACCGAATGCTCGTGCAGCAGATCCACCAGGCGCCCGACCAGACCGTCGTCCAAATCCAACGTCGCCAGCACCTCCACCTCATCCGCTGCCTTGGCCTTCAGCTCCGCCAGCATCCGGTCGGTTTCCGGGCCGATGCCCACCAGGATCACCCGTCGCCGATACTGCGCTTGCGCCACCTTGCTCCGGATCGCCCACCGCAGCAGCTCCTCCTTGAGAAACACCACCCCGAAGCTGATGAAGCTGAACCAAAACACCACCCACCGCGCGATCAGCATCCGGAACAGGAACAGCGAGAGGATGAGCACCAGCCCCATGACGACGCACCCCTTGAACAGCAGCCAGGCTGTGGTGCGAGGCCCGCAGGCGAAGGGCCTGCGGTAAAACCCCTGCAGCTCCAATATGAGCGGCGCGACCGGAATCAGGACCAGGTAGATCAGTGAGTAGGAATCAAACGGGTGGACCGGCTCCAGATGGAACAGATCTCTGATTGCCGGGTTGGCCCGCAACTGGTAGGCGAGCCAGAAGCTGAAAGCAAACAGCACGGCATCCACCAATTGCTGGGTCTGCCTTCTGATCTGGCGGTCGCGGTGCAGCATGGCTCGATCAGCAGCGGTTCAGCCAGACCACGGCGGCAGGCAACCAGGACCGGCGTCGGTCGCCAAACGGCGCGGCGCGTTCCGATTCACGCCATTCAGGGTTGTTCAAACGCCTCATGGCCGTGCGGCTTTGGCTGCCACTTTGGGACGTGGAACCAGTTGAAACTCGGGCACCGTTGCGTTCATGAACTTCTTCATTCGCTCGAAGGTGGCACCCTCCTGGCCCGGGAGGCAGACGCTGAAATAGCTGACCATGGCCCACCGCTGCAGCACGCCGGATGTGACCAGGTCCCGGGCCATCCACCACATGCGCTGCCAGTGCCGGGCGGTCATCTGGTCATTGTCCGCCACGAACCAGGAGACATAAACGCCCTTGAAGGTGCGCTTCTCGCCGTTGATATCGAATTCCCGGGTGGCAATGTATTTGATCACCGGCAGATCGTAGGGGTAAGGCCAGTCCATGCGCACATTCAGTTCCGCGGACACGCTGCGATCAATGCGCCAGCCCTGGCCTTCGAGGCAGAATTCGGTCTTGTGCAGGCTGGTGCGGTCGCTGCCCATGAGCACGACATTGACCAGCGAGGCAAATCCATCGGGCGCAACGTAGCGCCGCGATCCGAAGCTGGTGTCCTGCGGGAGAACATCGAGGGTCAGTTTGTCCGGCTCCAACACCTCGTTCGTGTAGCCGGGGACGTAGGCGGGCAAATTCACCTGGAGCCGCTGGCTGCCGGCGATGGGGCTGGTCTTGACCGCCGGCCGGCCCAGTTTCTGGTGGGACTGGAGCTGTCTTAGCAGGCCAGCAGCGCCGCCCATCAGCACGAGCGCCGCAGCCAAAACGATCCATTTCTGTTTGTTCATATAAACTGGCGTCCAGCCGTCGCCGCTCCGGCTGGCAACCGCCTGCCAGCGTCCATCTTGCCCTCAAAGGCCAGCGAGGGAAAGGTTTTTGCACGGCGGCCTGGCGGAAATCCGAATGACGAAATCCGAACCAGAGCTTGCGCCAACGGACTCCTGTCTCGCCCGAGCGCGAACAGTTCGGGTTTCGGATTTCGGGTTTCGGATTTCCTTCGGATTTCGGGTTTCGGATTTCGGATTTCTGATCCAGCCCTCCTTTCCCAAAGGATAAACGCCTGAAACCTCCCAACCTCACGGTATCCCTGCTCGCGCGGTATCCCTGCTCGCGGATGAATTCCGCCAGCGCCATCTGTCCGTCGTAGATGTCCGGCTTGGACGCAACGATAAGGCCGGGCAACGGCAATGCCCCAAGCGACTCGCGGGTCGGATCCATCAGGAAGATCGCTTTGCCTTCAATCGCCACACCCGATGTGACAGGCACGCCGTAATAGAGAGCCCCCTCTTCGGCCGCGTTCCACCAGACCGCCTGGCCCTTGTCCAGGGCGGCTTTGGCGGCTGCCGCCGCCGCGCGGTAGTTGTCCTTTTCGTGCCGGGCTGCGAATCGCACCGAAAGGCAGGAAAAGAGGCTCAAGAGGCAGAACACCACGACCTGGGCCCTGGCCCATCGGCTGCCCTGCGACCATAACGCCGACGCGCCCAAAGTGAGGAGGAGCAAGAGGCACGGAACAAAGGGGGCCAGATGGCGGCCCAGCACCCGGAAATGGACCACCCAGCCCGCGGCCAGGATGAACACGGGGGGAAGGCAGCAGCACAGCACGATCCCCAGGTGACGGCGGTTCCATGACTTGAGCCCGCGCAGGGCGGCAGGGCCGATTTGGGGGACCCCTCTCCCCTTCAGAAGGGGAGAGGGAGATGCCTCGGCAGCGCTTGGTGGAGTGGATGGCGTGGGTGCCTCAGTAAGCACGCGCAGGATTGCAGCCCCGATGAGGGTTGCCATCGCAACCGCGTAGAGCGCCACGGGGGCCAGGTATCCGTGCAGAGAGGTGAGGCCCGCGCTCCGCATGTCGAGGCGTCCCGGCCCTAAGCCGGCAAAGCCCAGCAGTTCGTAGCCAACAAAGAGCACGCTGCCCAGGGTGGTTGTCGCCGCCCCGGATCCCCGCGCCCCCATTTTGAGCGTCCAGACATAGTAAACGGCCAACCCAATAAGAGGCACGGCAGCAGCCAGCCACAGCCAGGACAGCCTTTTCAGCAGGCCGGTCAACCCGCTCAACGGGAGCAGGAGGAGCAAGGCCCCCAGCGCGGCGGCGGCCCAAATCATCCCGAACAGGCTGCTGCCGCCCAGGATCACAATGCCGGCCAGGAACAACGCCAGATGCCCCCCGTAACGCCTGCTCCCGCTGTCGCAAGCGTGCGCGATACGCCGCAGCGAGGCCACGATGAGCAGGCTGGCGCCCAGCTGCATGGCGTAGGGCCGCGCTTCATCCAGGTAATACCAGGCGAAAGGGCAGAGCAACACCAGGCAGCCGGCAAGGAGGCGGCAGCGACCGGCCGAAGGGAAGGACAGGATGAAGGCGCCGGCCCCCGCGGCAAACAATGGCAGATTGGCGAGGTGGAACGACCATTCGCCGGAGCCGAAGATCTTGGTCCAGGCCCAGGTGTAGAGCATGTAGAGCGGCATTTGGAGGCAGCCGGTCTTCTCCTGCTCCATGGTCTGCCACCAGGCGCCCAATGTGGGCTGAATGGCCCTGATGGCGGTGCATGCCTCGTCAATCCACAGGCTCCGGCCACTGATCGCGACCAACGACACCGCCACAGCGGCGGCAAACACAAGGGCCGCTTCAGCGCGACCGGCTGGAGACACGGATTTCAGGGGTGGTCGGGAACGCTCGACGCCGGAGCCGACCGCGGCGGCGATTCGTCCATCAGATGGCCAAGGAACATCAAGCCCCCGAAGGCCGGAATGTAAGGCAGCAGGCTGTAAATGCCTCCCGGACCGCCTTCATGGATGTTAGCGCCCCATTCCTGCCCGCCCATCTCGGCCGCAATGACGATGGTCAGCATCCGCACCACGTTCCCGAACACGGCCAGCGGCAGAGCAGCGCCGATCAAAACCCCACGCTTCCACCAGGTCCGGAACCCCACCATGGCGTAAATGACTGCGATAGCGAGCGTGGCAATCAAACTGCGCATGCCGCTGCACGCTGCCGCCACCTCATATTGATACCGGCCCGTGGGATCCATGATCCCTGTCCCTTGCACCAGGATGTCAATCGCCAGCAGGTAGTGGCAGATGAACTCCACGATCCGGACCACCAACATCCGCAACGGAAAGGTCAGCGCGACGCCGGACCAGCCCAGGGGAACGCAAAAGGCAAACATGATGAACGGGAAAAAGCTCTCGCGCAGCCATTCGGGACCCCAGGCCAGCCCCATCAAGCCGTAGATGCCGATGAACAGGGCTATGATCGAGAGTTTCGGCTGCTGGGCCATATACCCCAGCAGGTGCATGAAAAGGGCCAGGCCCAGCAGCAGGAGGGCCGGCCCCCAGGTCCGCATCGGCAGCGCGGTCAACTGCTTGCGCTTCCACCAGAACAGCCCCAGCACCACAAAAGGAATCATCCGCCCGTGGCTGTCGTCGGTGGCCCCCGCGTCATGGCTTGGCTGATACGTTGCGTGCATCCAGCTCAGCAGCGACGGCGTCGGGATGTAGCCCAGGGTTGAATTCCCCAGGAAATGGAACAGGGCCAGCCACGCGGCCAGAAGCACCAGGAAGAATCCCTTGTTGGGCATCCGGTGCCAGCATTCCAGGAATTCGATGCGGAAGTCTTCAAGGACCCCGTTGACCGGTTGTTTTTCCATGCGCGCGCGTTCGAGCTTGTTGATTCGGCCTATTGGATACCCTGACAGGCAGGTCCGCTCAATCTAATTCGGCGCCCCAGGGGTGAGACACGAATTTCACGGATTAGCACGAATTAACAGGAAAGCCCGCTCAATCTGATTCGGAACACAGTGCCCAGGCTTCCCGGCGAATCTAGCCAACGACTCGTGAATGCGCCTGCGGTGGTAGGGACGTTTTCTGGCCCTTCGCAGCCCTCTCCGACGGCCCGCTACAGCAGGAGTTTGACCCGACATCCCTGAGCGACCTTGCAGAGGGCCTCGTCGCGGGAGGCCAGCGGAAGCTTCCGCCGCACTGCCAGTTCCAGGTACACGGCATCATACACCGACAGGCCATGTGGAATCCTTGATTTCACGGTCCGTCAGCGGCTTAACCCCGCGGCGTTTAGCCATGAGCAATCGGCCCGCCCGAAGTTCCGCCACGGCTTGCCGGGTGCGAGCCAGATTTGCCCCACCCTCCGGCACCAATCGCGCCACGGCCTTTTCATGCCGGGTGATGACGACTTTCAACCGGACAAGATACCAGGGCTGCGGCCCTTGCGTCAGGGTCTGGGTGGCGGTTACGGTCGCCACCCATTCCGCCCCGATCCGAGCCAGCCAGGCGGCCAGCGGAACGGCGTTGGCCTTGAGATGACCTCCGCTTACC
>JAPLUA010000209.1 GCA_026397855.1 Verrucomicrobiota bacterium
CCACCGGCCATCATTCCGTCCTGGCCGCACCACCCAACAAATCAGAGAAACCTGTACTGCTCTTTACCAATCGCCCAAAATGAACCTGTCCTGCTTTGCTAACTACAGAAAAGTCCTGGTTTGAAAACTACGCGGCACTTCGATCTTGTACATTTGACCTTCTGCCCTCCATCTCATAGATTCATGGCTCTCTTATGAAAATTCTTGTATGTGATCCTGTGTCGCCAAAAGGGATTGCTTTGCTGCAACAACGGCCCGAGTTCGAGGTTGTTGTGCTGCCGAAGCGGCTTTCAGAGGCGGAGTTGCTGCCCATCGTCGGCGATGTTGTCGCGATGGTGGTTCGATCCGAGACCAAGGTGACGAGCAAGATTATCGAGGCCGCGCCTCAACTGCGGGTGGTCGGCCGCGCCGGGGTGGGTGTTGACAACGTAGATGTCGAGGCCGCCACGCAACGGGGGGTCGTGGTGATGAACACGCCCGGCGGCAATACGATTTCCACCGCCGAGCTGTCGTTCACGATGCTCCTGAACCTCGCACGGAAGGTGCCGCAGGCGTTCGCCTCGATGGCCGCCGGCAAATGGGATCGCAAGCAGTTTCAGGGCGTCGAACTCGCGGGCAAGACCCTCGGCGTGCTCGGCCTGGGCAGGATCGGCAGCGAGGTCGCCAAACGGGCGATCGCTTTCGGGATGAGGGTGGTGGGATACGACCCGTTCCTGACCGAGGCCCGCGCAAAGGTGCTGGGGATCGAGCTGCTCGCGGACCTGGACGCCGTTTACCGGGACGCCGACTTCATCACCGTGCACATGCCGGTGACAGATCAGACGCGCGGCATGCTCAACACCGCCGCCTTCGCCAAAATGAAACCGAAGGTTTGCCTGGTGAACTGCGCCCGCGGTGAAATCATTGTGGAGAATGACCTGCTGGCGGCCCTGGATTCGGGCAAGGTCGGCGCGGTCGCCCTCGACGTGTTTGCGGCCGAGCCGCTGCCCGCTGAGCATCCTTTCCGGAAGCACCCGGCCATTACCCTCACGCCCCATCTCGGCGCCAGCACCCAGGAAGCGCAGGAGAAATGCGGCATTGAGGTTGCCGAGGTCATCGCCGCCTACCTGCTGACGGGAGAAGTCCGCAATGCGGTCAACCTGCCCTACCTTGACGCCAAGACTTACGAGCAGGTGAAGCCCTACCTTGTCCTGGGCGAAAAGCTGGGCAAGCTTCTGGCCCAACTTGCTCCCCCGCAAGCCGACCGACTCCACATTACTTTCGGCGGCAAGGCGCAGGAACTCCCCAACATTGACCCCGTAACGCGCGCCATCCTGCTCGGTTTCCTGTCGCGCGTGTCCGTGAAGGACCTCAATAACGTTAACGTGCGCAGCATCGCCTCGACAATGGGCCTCACAGTGGAGGAAAAACGCTCCAGCGAGCCGGTTACCTTCAATGAATGGCTGCACGTCCAGGCCTTTCGCGGCGAGGAGAAGCTCATTTCTGCGGGCGGCACCTTCTTTGGCTCGCCCGACAACCCGCGCATCGTGCGCCTCTTCAGCCAGCCGACGGAAATCGTGCCCTTTGGCGTGGTGCTGCTGCTGGTGAACAAGGACCGGCCCGGCATTGTGGGCTACCTCGGCACCCTGCTGAGCCGTCACAAGGTTAATATTGCCAGCATGAGCCTGAGTCGCGATACTGCCGGTGGCCAGGCCTTAACGGTTTTGAATTTGGATAGCGTGCCTCCAGGCGAAGTGATGGACGAGATTCAAAAAGACCCGGACATCAGTAATGTCAAGGTGGTCGAATTATAACAAAAGCAAGAAACAGCCAGAACGTTTATGAAATGTATGATGAAGTCACTCGTCCTGCCGCTCACCGTCACGGCGGTGCTCACCAGCCATGCTGGGGCGGCCCAATCGGCGCAGACCAACGCGGCCTCTGCGCCCAAAGCCAACACCCAAACCTCCGACCTGTTCGGAAACTCTGTCCTCGCCAAGGGCAAGGGCGTTGAAATCAAGCGCAGCAAACTCGACGCCGAGGTCATCCGCGCCAAGGCTCAGATGGCTGCCAACGGGCGTCCCATCTCGCCCGAGCAGACGGTGATGATGGAGCAGCAAATCCTGGAACAGCTCATCAATGTCCAACTCCTGGAGGCCAAAGCCACCGACGCCGACAAGGCCGCGGGCAAAGCGGCAGCCGAAAAGAAGTTCGAGGACGCCAAAGCCAAGCTCGGATCGGAAGACGCTCTCAACCGGCAGTTGAAGATCATGGGCGCCACGCGCGAAGAAGTGCTCGCAAAATGGGCCGAAGCCCTGACCGCGGAGACCGTCCTGAAGCGCGAACTCAAGATCAACATCACCGATGCCGATACGAAGAAATTCTACGACGACAACCCGTCACGGTTCGAACAGCCCGAGTCAGTTCGCGCGAGCCACATCCTGCTGACCACGCGGGATCCGGTAAGCGGGACCGACCTGCCCGATGACAAGAAGGCCGCCAAGCGCAAGGAAATGGAAGGCCTCTTGAAGCGGGCCCGGGCGGGGGAAGATTTTGCGAAGCTGGCCAAGGAGTATTCCGAGGACCCCGGCTCCAAGGACAAAGGGGGCGAGTATAAGTTCCCGCGCGGCCAGATGATGCCGGAGTTCGAGGCTGCCGCCTTTTCATTGAAGACCAACCAGGTCAGCGACATCGTCACCACGTCCTACGGCTATCACATCATCAAGCTGAGCGAGAAGTTCCCGGCCCAGAAGGTGGACTACGCGAAAGCGGCTTCGGATATCAAGGACGGCCTGGCCGCCCAGGCGATGCAGAAGCAATTCCCCGACTACATGAAGGCCCTCAAGAAGGATGCCGGGGTGGAGATTCTGGATGAGAAGCTGAAGATCAAGGAAACGCCTGACGCAGCAGGGCTCCCGGCGGGACATCCGCCCGTGCAACCGGCAGCAAAGCCGGATACAAAGTCCAAATAACCCCCGAGGCAGCATCTTGGGCGCCCGATGGAAAGTCCTGGTGGGGGTCGTGGTCGGCGGGCTTGTCGCCATCATTGGGCTCATGTTGTTACGCCCGGACGTCAAGGGGCCAGAGACGTCCGGGCAAACCATTACCGGCGATCCAAAGCCGGCGCCGGTTGAAACCCGGCCGCCGGCGTCGCCCCCACAATCGCGGCCTCTGCCTCCCCGGGATGCCGCCAATGAATCCCACGCAGCGGCACTGGCCCCGGCAGCCCTGACCAACCTGGTTTCTGACTGGGAGACAAAGGTGGACGGGATACTCAGTTCCGAGGGCACTACGGATGACAAGGCCAGGCAGATGCTGGAGATGTTTCCCCGCCTGCCGGAGGCTGGCCAGGCGGAAGTCGCCAAGCATCTTTCGAACCTGGTGTCGGACGAGGATTACGCGTCCCTGAGCCAACTCCTGGTCAATCCCCAACTCACCCAGGACGCTCTCGATACGTTGATGTCGGACGCCCTGAACCGGCCCAACAGCTTGAAACTCCCCACGCTCCTGGAAGTCGCACGCACCACACAGCATCCCAAAGCCGGCGATGCCAAAGAGGTGCTGGGGTTCTTCCTGGAATCCGACTACGGGGACGACTGGGCCAAATGGCAGGAGAAACTGCAGGAGTGGCTCAAGGAAAACCCCGACTAGCCGGAACACGCCTGGCCCGGCCCGCAAATCCGGGCTGAGCCGAACTCGAGCAGCGGCAGCCCGCCCTCAGCCCGCCAATGAGAAGCCGGTCAGTCCGCCACCGGCACCACCAGGTTGCCCATGATGTAATCTTTCCGCTCGGGCGTGTTCTTGCCCATGTAGAAGCTGAGGATGCCCGCCGCATCCTGTTTCGGCGCGTATTCCACCTGGCTCAAGCGCATTTCCTTGCCGATGAATTGCTTGAACTCGGTGGGGTTAATCTCCCCCAGGCCCTTGAAACGCGTGATCTCGCAGCTCTTGCCCAGCTTGCCTGCCGCCACATCGCGGTCGGCTTCCGAATAGCAGTAAATCGTCTGCTCCTTGTTGCGCACCCGGAAGAGGGGCGTTTCAAGGACGAACAGGTGCCCGTCGTGCACGAGCTGATCGAAGAAGCGGAAGAAATACGTGATGAGCAGGTTGCGGATATGCAGGCCGTCCACGTCGGCATCGGTGGCCAGGATAACCTTGTCGTAGCGTAGCCCCTCGAGGTTGTCCTCGATGTCCATCGCGCGCATGAGGTTGTACATCTCGTCGTTCCTATAGACGATGTCGCGCTTGAGATCCCAGACGTTGAGCGGCTTGCCTTTGAGGACGAAGATGGCCTGCGTGTTGACGTCGCGGCAACTGACGATGGAGCCGGCCGCGGATTGCCCCTCGGTGATGAACACCATCGTGCCTTTCCCCTTCCCCTTGGCCTTGTTGAAGTGGTCCTTGCAATCCTTGAGCTGGGGAATGCGGATGGTGATGGCCTTGGCCCGCTCCCGAGCCAGCTTCTTCACCTCCTGCAGTTCCTTCCGGAGCTGCCGGGTGTCCTGGACCTTGGCGATGATCTTCTCGGCGATCTCCTTGTTCCGATTGAAGAACTGGAGCATCTCCTCGCGGACACGGTTGACCAGCTCCGTCCGGATTTCCGTATTCCCGAGCTTGTTCTTGGTCTGGGACTCGAAGACGGGATCCTTGAGCCGGATCGAGACAGCCCCGACCATGCTTTCGCGGACGTCGTCGCCGTCGAACTTCTCGTGTCCGTATTCGTTCACCGCCTTGAGCAAACCCTCGCGGAAGGCGCTGAGGTGCGTGCCGCCGTCCGAGGTGTACTGGCCGTTGACGAACGAGTAGAACGCCTCCCCGTAGCGGCTGTTGCTGTGCGTGAAGCAGAACTCGAGGGTTTTCTCAGCGTAATGCAGCGGCGGGTAGATCGGCTCGCTGCCGTCCCCATGCAGGTCCTCCATCACCAGGTCCAGGAGGCCGTTGCGCGACTGGAAGACCTTGCCGTTGTAAACCAGCTTCAGCCCGGTGTTCAGGTAGCTGTAATGCCTCAGCCGGCGCTCGATGTGGTCGGTGCGGAACTCGTAGGACTGGAAGATTCCCGGGTCCGGCTCGAATTCGATGAACGTCCCGTCCGGCTCGGTGACGTTCTGGCCCTTCTTTTCCTGCCGGAGCCTGCCGAGCTTGAAGGAGGCCTCGGCGAACTCGCCCTCCCGGAAGCTGCGCACCAGGAACTCCTTCGAGAGCGCGTTGACCGCCTTGGTGCCCACCCCGTTCAGCCCCACGCTGAACTGGAACACGTCGTCGTTGTACTTGGCCCCCGTGTTGATCTTGGACACGCAATCAACGATCTTGCCCAGGGGAATGCCGCGCCCGAAATCGCGCACCGTCACCGCCTTGTCCTGCACGGTGATCTGCACCTCCCGGCCGTGGCCCATGATGTACTCGTCAATGGCGTTGTCTATCACCTCCTTGAGCAGGATGTAGCAACCGTCATCGTAATCGGAGCCGTCCCCGATGCGGCCGATGTACATGCCGGTCCGTAGCCGGATGTGCTCCAGGGATGAGAGCGTCTTGATCTTGCTCTCGTCGTAAACGTGTTTCTTGTTGTCTGCCATAATCCGATCCAACCGGCTGAATATCCAGAGTATCGCGCGGCTTGCCAACAAGTAAATGCATCCCTCGCCAGGCCCGGGCGCATTCGCGAGTTGCTGGGGATCCGGCGGAGCGCTGACATTCTTGTCGGCGTGTTCCCAGGTTGCCCCTGCGCGGCCACACGAACAGGCCGACAAGAATGTCAGCGCTCCTTCCCCGCAGCAACTCGCGAATGCGCCCGCCAGGCCTTCACTCGCAGACCTGGTGCTGACGGGGCGTAAACCGGGGCGACAGGGACGGCGTCCGGCAGGCATCGGGCAGCCAGATTTGCTCGGGGCGGGCCGGAAGGGCCGCCCGCCATTCGCAGGCGCTGTCCACGATCTGCCGCATGCGACGGAACCACCAGGCAGCCCGGCCCGGCCGGCGCGGCTGCTGGCCGGCAGGATGGCAGATGGCGTTCGCGCCGAAAGAAAGCTCCAGTTGAAATCCACCGGACGGCCCCCCGCACATCGCTGATGCCGCCCCCGCAAGATTGTTTGATAGAGTATTCATAGTTATTTTTCCTCTCATCCTTGCAGCAGGGGTGGGACAAAGGCTGTCCAACCTAAAAATAGTTCGTCGCTGTAATATTAGATTCTCTATTGCCTGCCCGGACCGGTTTTCACGGTCCTGTCGGGCGAATTTTGTGCTAGCCACGCGGAGGGTAGCCGCACTAAGCTCGGGAAGTGTAGTCGGCAAACGAAAGGCCATTTATGGACTTAATTTTTAACTGTCCCAAGTGTGAGCAGGAGTTAGCCGTCGATAGTTCCGGGGCCGGCAGCGAAATCCGTTGCCCCTCCTGCAATGAGGTCATCACCATACCGCCCGCGGAAGCGGCGGCGCCGGCAGGCGTCGAGGGAGGCCCCGGCGAGGGTCGGCTCGATGTGCATCCCGTCAACGCCATGGCCTCTTCGGCCGCGGCCAAAGTGGAGATGCATTTGAAGGTGCCGGTGCATCATACCCCCACCGCGAGCCTGATTGAAAAGGCCCTGGTCCCGCTGGAAGTCGCGGCCAAGGAAAGCGAC
>JAPLUA010000257.1 GCA_026397855.1 Verrucomicrobiota bacterium
GTCTTCCTTTCAGGATTGAGCCCTTCCGAACATGACCAAACTCCTGTTCGATGGAAGGGCGAGCGGAAGGGCAAAAGGGTCGGGCGGGCATCAGGAATCGCTTGCCTTGCCGCAGCGTCGGAGCACAATGCCACGCATGAAAGGTTCACTCGTTTGCTCGCTGCCCCTGGCGGTCGGCGTGGCACTGCTTGCCGCCTATCAACCGATGGCCGCAGCCGATGCCACCCCCGTTTCCTTGCGCTACACGTTCGCCCCGGGCCAAACCAACGTCTATAACCTGCAGATCGAAGCCCAGGGCGAGGCCGGGCGGGAGGCCATCACTGGCACCCTCCTGGTCAGCGCGCGCGCGGTGGGGACCAATCTCATCGGCCTTACGCTGCGCGGCCAACTGCGGCCAAAGAGCCTGGGCGGCATGTCCTCAATGATGGGGGGCTATCGGCCGGGGGCCCCGATGCCGCTATCGGCCTACACCTACGGCTACCCGGGCCAGGACAAGGAAATCGTGATAGACGAGCGGGGCAGAATTGTGCGGACGTCCGGCGACCTCGCGCTGCCGATTCCCCTGGGCCAACTGGCCGCTTCCCTCGTCCAGCCATTCCCGGCCGAAGCTACCGCCGGCTGGGAAGAGGAGCAGGAGGTGTTTGTCCTCGATGAACCGCTGCTCCAAGGGCCGGCGCCCGCTTTCTTTAATTCGCAGGGCGGATGGGGTGGCTACGGCGGTTATTCCCCCGGCCGCCCGGCGCAGAGCGTGCTGGCCGCGCGGCAGAAGACCAGAATCAAGGTGGCCGATGCCACCCCGGAGGCCGTCACATTGCAGAAGACAATGAGCCTTGATTCCCGGATGCTGAGCGGCTCCGAGCCGCGCGTCAGCGCCACGGGTGAAGGGCGAATCGAGTTTGATCGCGCACGGGGGCTGCCGAAGCGCGTCGAGCTGGAATGCAAAACCCTGTCAGTTACGGAAAATCTCAGCCGGCGGTCGCTCCTCACCCTGAGCTGGCAAATACTGGAAGGCGCGGACCGGGACAAGGCCCTGGCGCCACCGCCGCCGCCACCGCCGCAGACCAGTTTCGGGCCGGAGGAACTGGCCAGGCTGCAAGAGCAATTGCAGTCGGAAGATCTCACCACCCGCCAGAACGCCATGCGCGAGTTGAACGGCAGCCGGCTCGGCAAGCCCATGCCCGAGATGCTCGCCCGGATGGCTGCCCTGGCCAACGACCCGGATGACACCTTGCGCCGCGCCGCCCTCACCGTGCTGGCCAACCACGGCGGCAAAGACCAGGTGCCGCTCCTGCTCAAGGGCCTCAACGATAGCGATGCCGGCACCCGGACCGCCATCGCCAAGGGCCTGGGCCGCCTCAAGGATCCCCGTGCCGTCGAACCGCTCGTGAACCTGCTCGCCACGGGACAAGGCGACCAATCCTTCTATCGGTCGAACCGTGAAAGCGCCGCCGCCGAAGCGCTGGTGCGCATTGGCCCCGTCGCCGAGCCGGCCGTGCAGGCGTTGCTGAAGGAGAAGAACCTCGATACTCGAATGCAGGCCTGCAATGTCCTCAAGCAGATCGGCACGAAGAAAAGTCTCGGTCCGCTCAAGGACCTGACCCTCAATCCGAGCAAGGAACTCAGCGAGGCCGCCGCCGAGGCCTGCCGGTCCATCCAATCCCGCGAGACCAATTAGCCCTGCATTAGCTTGGGCAACACGTCCCCAAGGCGGGCTGTCACCCTCAGCCAGCCTCCGTGCCGGCGACCACGTAGTCGGTCTTCTTGCTCACGCTGCCGCTGACCTTGCCGCCTGCCGCTTCAATCTTCGCGGCGGCCTCTTCGCGCTTCAGGTTCGGCAGCGTGCCGGTGAGGACAAAGGTCTTGCTGGCCAAGGGGCCAGCCTTGGCTTGGGGCTGGTAAAGCTGGGAGTTGAAGTTCAAGCCGGCCTTGCGGAGGCGCTCAATGAGCTTTTGGTTCCGCGAATCGCCCTGCCACTGGACCACGCTTTGCGCGATCACTTCCCCCACATCCTCGCACTCGGTCAACTGGTCCACGCCGGAGTTCAGCACGTCATCAAGCGTGGCGAAGCCGCGGCCCAGGGCTTTGGCCACGCCCGCGCCGACATGCAGGATGCCCAGCCCGAAGAGCAGCCGCCACAGGTCGCGCTGTTTGCTGGCGGCGACGCCCTCCAGGAAGTTCCGGGCCGACTTCTCACCCATCCGCTCCAGGCCCGCCACCTCGGCCAGCTTGAGCGAATAGAGGTCCGCCACGTCGCGCACGAGCCCACTCTGCACAAGCTGGCGCGCCAGCACTTCGCCGCCGCCTTCGATGTCCATCGCACCGCGCGCGCACCAGTGCTCCAGGCGCCCGCGCACCTGGGCCGGGCAGTCGGGATTCAGGCAGCGCCAGACGACGCCTTCGTCGCCCTCGTCGAGGCCGGGCGCGCGCGCGACTTTGGAGCCGCACTCGGGGCAGGTGGTCGGGAAGCGAAAACTCTCTTCCTTGCCCGTCCGCTTCGGCAATACTACATCCACCACTGCGGGGATGACCTCGCCCGCCTTCTCGATCGTCACCATGTCCCCGAGGCGGATGTCCTTTTGGCGGATGTAATCCTCGTTGTGGAGCGTGGCGCGGCTGATTGTGCTCCCGGCCAGGAACACCGGCTCGAGTTCGGCCACCGGCGTGAGCGCGCCTGTGCGGCCGACCTGGACGGTGATGGCCTTGAGCCGCGTCTCAGCCTGTTCTGCGGCGTATTTGTAGGCAATAGCCCAGCGTGGCGCCTTGGAGGTGAACCCGGCGGCTTCCCGCTGCGCGAACGAGTTCAGCTTGATGACCGCCCCGTCGGTCTCATACGGAAGACTGCGCCGGACCCGGTCGAGCTCCTCGATGGCGGCGACCAGTTCGTCTGCCGAACGGCAGTGCCATATTCGCTCCGGCGTCCTGAAGCCAAGCGCCTTGAGCCAGGCGAGCATTTGGTCGTGCTGCTCCGGCGCTTGCGCCGCGCCTTCGACGTGCCCCAGGCCGTAGAGGACAACATCGAGCGGGCGCTTGGCCACGATGCGCGGATCGAGCTGCTTGAGCGAACCGGCGGCGGCATTGCGCGGGTTGGCGAATTCTTCCTCCCCCGCCGCCTTGCGCTCCGCGTTCAGCTTCTCAAACCCCGCCTTGCTCAAGTAAACCTCGCCCCGCACCTCCAATAAGGCAGGACTGGCGTCTCGCCTGTCCCCGCCCGCCGGGCCAGGCGGGACGCCGGTCCTGCTTTGCAGCCGGGTCGGGATGCTGCGAATCGTCTTGAGATTGGCCGTGATGTCATCACCGGTGGTGCCGTCGCCGCGGGTCGCGCCGCCCGTGAAGACGCCCCGCTCGTAGCGCAGGTTAACCGCCAGGCCGTCAATCTTGGGCTCGACGATCCACTCCAGGTTCTCCCCCGGCAGCAGCCTTTGGACGCGGTTGACGAACTCGCGCAGCTCTTCCTGCGAATACGTGTTGTCCAGGCTGAGCATCGGCTGCCGGTGCGGCACGGAGTTGAACTCCTTCAGCGGCCGGCCGCTGACGCGCTGCGTGGGGGAATCGGGCGTGGCGAGCTGCGGACACGCCTTCTCCAGGTCCAGCAACTCGTGGTAAAGCCGGTCATACTCCCGGTCGCTGATGGCAGGCTGTGCCAGCACGTAGTAAGCGTGGTCGTGCCGTCGGATCTCCTCTACGAGTTGCGTGTGGCGGGCTTGGGTGGAGTTCATGGGCTGCAGAATCTGTGTCCATCTGTGTTCATCTGTGGTTTTCCTCTGGCTGGATAGGGCTCAGCGGTGCGCGCTGGTGGATACGGGCGGCGCCACGACCCACTCATTGAATGGATAGACCATGCCGCACTCGGGGCAGCCGGTGACGGCGAACTGCGCGCCGCAGTGCGGGCAGGCGGCATGCGTCTCAAAAGTGTCGAACGGCTGCCCGCACCGGTCGCACCGCCAGATCGGGCCAAGGATCGGCGGCTGGTGGCAGGATGGACAGGCGAACCCGGCCCGGTGCGGCAGCTTGGCCACCCGCGCCAGCACGCGCGCCTGCGTGAGCCCGCGCCAGCAATTCATCAGGATGAACACGCACAGGATGCCGAACCAGAGGTCGCTCACCCGGATCGCCAGCAGGATCAAGCCGACTCCGCCGATGAAGCCGACCACGGTAGTGATCATCAGGCTGCGCGCGCGCCCGAACACAAACCAGAGGAGCGCCTGGAGAATCTGCCCGCCATCCAGCGGGTAAACCGGCAGCAGGTTGAAGCAGAGCAGCGCGCCGTTGATAACGAAAAGGGTCCGGATGAAGCTGTAGGCGTTCGGCATCGTCTCTCCCCAGCCCGCGGCGTGAACGAAAAACCAGGCGATGCCCAGGAGCGGAGCCAGCACCACGTTCACCAGCGGGCCGGCGGCGATGCTCCAGAGCGTCGCGCCGGGACGCTGCGGCGGCGCAACGTATGCCACGCCGCCCAGCGGCCAGAGGACGATCTGGTTGGCCTGCCCGCCCACCTGCCGGCAGGCCAGGGCATGCCCGAACTCATGCATCAGCACAATGCAGAACAGGGCCAGGTACTCCAGCACCGGCCAGGCCAGCGAGGAATACCTGGGCGCCCGGCCGCTGATGCCATACACGGCGACCAGGAACCACGACCAGTGCAGATACACATCAATGCCCGCAAGGCGGAACAGGTGAAAGGATCCTTGCCGTGTTGGTGTCATAGGCTGTGGCTACCGGGAATGCTGGGCCGCCTCCAGCGCTTGCCGCACAATCTGTTGCGCCTCGGCCACAATGGCCTGCAGGTGCTTCTCGTCCCGGAAGCTCTCGGCGTAAACCTTGTAGAGGTTCTCCGTGCCGGAAGGCCGGGCGGCGAACCACCCCGAGGCGGCGACGACTTTCAGGCCGCCGATCGGGGCGTCATTGCCCGGCGCGCGGGTGAGCCTGGCGGTGATGGGTTCCCCGGCAAGCTCGGACGCGGTGACCGCTTCCGGCGCGAGTTTCTGGAGGGCGGCTTTCTGGGCGGGCGTGGCCGGCGCGTCAATGCGCGTGTAGTGCGGCGTGCCGAAGGCGGCGGTCAGTTCGCGGAAATGCTCGCCCGGATCCTTGCCGGTGCGCGCAGTGATTTCAGCGGCCAGAAGGCCGAGCAGGATGCCGTCTTTGTCCGTGGTCCAGACCGTGCCATCGTGCCGGATGAAACTCGCCCCGGCGCTCTCCTCGCCGCCGAAGCAGATGGAGCCGTCGAGCAGCCCGGGCGCGAAATATTTGAAGCCCACCGGCACCTCGCACAGCCGCCGGCCGAGCCGGTCCACCACGCGGTCTATGAGGTTGCTGCTGACCAGTGTCTTACCCACCGCCGCCCGGGCGCTCCAGCCGGGCCGGTGGGTGAGCAGGTAATTGATTGCCACAGCCAGGTAATGATTCGGGTTCAGCAACCCCGCCGACGGCGTCCCGACGCCGTGCC
>JAPLUA010000587.1 GCA_026397855.1 Verrucomicrobiota bacterium
CCCATTTGTTACAGGGTCACCCGGGCGCCCAGCCGGGGGAATGTTACAAACGGCTCCAATGCCTTACGGCGCGTTCGATCTGTGATTGTAATGGCTTGTTGCCGGTGATATTTACAAGGCCATGCACAATTCTGAGCACCACACTTCGCGATCCGCGACGACGCGTCGCCAGTTTCTGCGCGGCGCGGGCGCGGCTCTCGCCGCGGTCGCCGTAGCCCCGGGCGTCCTGGCCCAAACCAATGCCCCGGCCGGGCCGACCGGCGGCGTCAGCATCATTGACTTCGAGCGCGAGCTCAAGCGGCTGAGGTTCGACCATTACCAGCACCCCGAGATTGACATCATCAAGAAGGGGTTTCGGCCCATTGGCGGGAGCGTGGCGGACTTCGGCACCGCCCGGCACAACGGGCGCGACCATTTCTTCTACATTGAACGGCGGTTAAAGGAAGGCACCCCGTTCTACCCCGGGCATGAGATCTATTTCGGCCATGCCTCGACCCCCGACTTCTTTGAGTGGGAAGTGCATGACCCGGTCCTGGTGGTAAGGCCGGACACGTGGGAGGAGGCTCATGTCTGGGCGCCGGTGCTGCTGCGCAACGGCGACGAATTCATCATGGCCTACACCGGTCTGAACCGTCACCTGAGCCAGAATATCGGGCTGGCTTCGAGCCGGGACCTGTTTGAATGGACGCGATGGAAGAGCAACCCGATCTCGCCGGCCAAAGGGGCTACCTGGGCCTACTGGCGGGAGGATAACATCTGCAGCTGCCGTGATCCGGATCTGTTCCGCCATGACGGCCGGGTCTGGATGCCCTACACGGCCAACACCAGGGAGGGGGCCACCTGCATTGCGCTGACCAGCACGGCAGATTTCAAGAAGTGGAAAGACCACGGCCCGATTCTCCTGGGGCCGGCCACGGGTTACGAGCCGCGCATCGAGGGCGGCCATCCGCAGGGCAGCTTTGAATCGTCGAACCTGTCCTTCCGCAACGGGCGCTACTTCCTCATCTTCAACGCCTCGATCCGCAACCTGGGGCACGGATCATGGGCGGCGACGAGCAACCGCATTGATTCCTTTCTCACGGACAAGTTCTACAACTTCTGGAAGGACGCCGGGTGCATTGAGGTGGTGCGCGACAAGGGAACGCGTTCGCTGCTGGCCGGCGTCATGGGCGGCTGCCTGCGCTTTGGCGAGGTGGACTGGTCCGAGCCGCAGCCAACGGCCAGGACCATCACCGAGCGCGAGGCGTTGCAGCGCTGGCAGGCGGTTTGAGGGCGTTGGCGGTCTCCGGGTTGAATGTCTGCTCCGACGACCACAGCTGGTTGAATTATGACGGAAGCTCCGTCCGGCATTCGAGGGTTGAAGCGCTCGCTCAAGTTGGGCGACCTGATTCTGCTCAACATTGTGGCGGTTTACACCCCCGGGACCATCTCCCAGGTGCTGCCGATGGGTCGGGGCGGGCTGCTGCTGTGGGCGACCGGCCTGCTCACCTTCATGCTCCCTTACGCCCTGGCGATCGCCGACCTGTCGGCGCGGCATCCGCGCGAGGGCGGCGTCTATGCCTGGACCCGCATGGCCTTTGGCGACTTCCACGGGTTCTTCTGCGGCTGGTGCTACTGGGTGAACACCTTCCTCTATGTCCCGAGTGTTTTCGTGAGCATTGCCGCCGTCGCCGCCCTGCTCGGCGGCCCGCGCACAGCCTGGATCAATGACAGCCCTGCGATGGTGATGATGATTGCCTGCGGGTCCTTGTGGATCTCGGCGCTGCTGCACATCGTGGGGCTCGGTCAGGGGAAGTGGATTCAGAACCTGGGCGCGTGCGGGCGCCTGGCGATCGTGGTGGTGATCATCGGTGCCGCGCTGTGGAAGCTTGTGGCCCATCCCGCGATGAGCGAGCCCGCCCAGGCGCCGCTTGGATTCTGGCCCGTGCTGGCCCTCTGGCCCTTTGTGCTCAATGCCATGGTCGGCCTGGATCTTGGCGCGGCGATGAGCGAAGAGGCGGACCGTCCCGGCACGAACATTCCGCGCTCGCTGTTGACCGGCGGGCTTGCCGTGGGCCTGTGCTACCTGCTGACCTACGGAGCCGTCGTCTTCCTCGGCGCCGACAACCCGGATCCCATCTACGGGCATGTCCAGGCGGTGAACTCCCTTTTCGCGGCGGCAGGCGCGGGATGGCTGGCGCCGGTGGCGATTATCCTGGAGCTGGCGGGGTTGATCGGGATTGGCGCGGCCTGGCTTGCCGCGCCGGCCCGCGTGCCGTTCGCGATCGGGATTGACCACTACCTGCCGTCGGCGTTTGCGCGGGTGCACCCCAGGTTCGGCACGCCCTACGTAGCCCTCATCGTCCAGGCGGCAATCGCCACCGGGCTGATCCTGATCTACAATTACAATGCCCGGCTCAAGGACGCGTACCTTGCCTTATTGGGCAGCTCGATTGTGCTGGTGATGCTGACCTACGTTTACCTGCTGGCCGCCTGGATTAAACTTGGCCGCCCGGGTCTGCGCGTGAGGTTGCTCGGCGGTGTTTGCATCGCGGCTTCGGCGGTTGCGGTGGCAGCGGGGTTCCTGCCGCCTCCCAGCGTGACCGATCCGCTCATGTTTGAAATCAAACTCGTGGGCTCGGTGGCTGTCATGCTGGCCCTGGGCCTGATCCTCTACGTGGCAGGCTCCCGGGCCAGCGCATCGGGCGTCGCGTCCTTGCAGCCCGGTTCACCCCCGGAACGGTGATCCCGGGCGGGGGCGGCTATCCTGGCGACGGTGGGCGGGGTCTTGAGCTTTACTGCCCGGCAGCCTTTGCGGTCTTGAAATACGCGTCCGCGCCCTTCGCGGCTATTGCTTTCAGGTCCTCGGGAGAGAGCACCCGGCCGAGGACAAGGATGTCGTCCACGTTGCCATTGAACTGAGGGTCGGCCTGGCCCAGCTCGGCGTCGTCGCCGACCAGCAGGTCGCGCGCCATGATGACGGGCGCGCCGCCGGGTAGCCATTCTTCGCCCGCATCAGCGCCGTCCAGGTAAAAGCGCACATGGCCGTCGTCGTAAGTGACGGCGAGGTGATGGTATTTCTTGTCGGCAAAAGAGAGCGGCTTGGAGGTGACGGGGATGCCCTTGCAGATCAGGCGCAGGCCGGGGATGGCTTTGCCGGAGGGGTCGCAATCGAAGACCAGCTCCGAGGTGCCGACCGGGCGGTTGCCGTTGTAGGAGCTGAAGAGGCGGCCGAGGCGGTTGTCGGTGCTGCGGGCCATGATGGAGAGCGTGAACCGGGTGCCGAGGTTGGTGGTGCCGGTGATTTGCAGCGAGTTGAGCGGGCGCCAGGTGGAGGGGATAGTGACAGCCTGGCTGCCGAAGGCGGCGTCCTCGGGCTTGCTCGTCATCTTGCTGGTGCCGCGGAAGCGCAGGACGTGGGTCTCCGCGGAGGGGAGCTTGTTTGCGGCGCGGCGGCCGCCGTCCCCCTCGAAGGTGAACAGCGCAGCCAGGGGCTCTCGCCGGCGTAGAAGGAGTAGAGGGAGACATTCTTGAGGTGGAAGCGCAGGCGCAGCGGCTCGGTGGTGGCAGGTAGCTCGGCGTGCTCATCCCAGGTGACGACCTGGTCCACGCCGTCGCCGCGCGGCTCGTTGCAATCGCGCTTGCGGTAGCCCGGGAGCACGCGGCCGCGAGCGTCGAGGACCTCGACCTGGAGCAGACCGGCCCCGGCCTCGCAGTTGACGTGAAGCCGGCCCGTGAGGCCGGTGAGGAGTTTGGTGGTAACGATGCCGGGATTATCCTCGCCGTCGAGCGATGCAAAGCCGTCCTTGCGCAGCGTGGCGAGGCCGATGGCGGAATGGAACGGGAGATAATCGTGCAGGCCGTCGTAGCCGCTGTAGTAGAGGTAGAGCCGGTCGCCCGCGGGCACGACCGAGGCGGCAAAAACCATGCCGTGATCCCAGGATCGCGCCGGGCCGCAGGGGAGAATCGGCGGGCGATCTCCCTCTTCGCGGAGCCAATGCACGCCGTCGCGGCTGGTGACCAGCTCGACGAAGATCGGGCCGTGGAAGTAGCCTTCGTCGTCCTCCGCCCGGTAAACCATGAGGAAGCCGAGATACATGTTCTGGTAGGCCACGACGGGGCAGTTGTAGAAATGCGTGCGCTGGATCGAGCCGGGCTTCACCCAGCGGTCATCAAAGTCGTCCGGGGCCATGACGAGCCGCATGGCCGGCCAGGACTCGAAGCCCGTGCCGTCGCTGTATCCGACCACCCGCCGTCGCTGCCCGCTTACGTCGGCGCTGATCTTGGCATAGCCGCGATACTTCTCCGTGAGCGGATCCCACATGAGATGACCGGTGTCGCCCGCGCCGAAGATGCCCGCTTTGGACAGGAGTTCCCAGCGAAAGCCGTCCGGGGAGGACCGGAAGCGGTATTCGCCGGAACTGACCGCCTTGTAGCGGCGCGCCGGGTCGGGGTCGTCGGGCGTGTGCATGATGGACCCGCTGGTGCCAACGAAGTTGTTGTTCGTTGAACCGTTCTTCCGCCAGGTGGCCAGGCCAAGATTGGGCTTCTGCCAATGAATGCCGTCCGCGCTCGTCGCGTACAGGGAGTGCCCGTCGTCGGGGTCGCCCTTGCGTGTCCAGGTATCGTACCACATGCGGTAGCCCTTGCCGTCCTCGTTTGCCAGGACACTGCCGCAGGAAACGACGGTGTATTCCCAAGGCTGATCCACCGTAACAAGGGGATTGCCGGGATGTTTCTCGAATGCGTGGTAGGTGCGCGCCACGTTCTCCTTGGACGCGACCAGGTAGTCGTCCACGAACAACTGCCATGAGCCGGTCAGATCGCCCGCCGGCTTGGCCGCGAAGGCGGCAGGTGCCAGCAGGAGAAGAGCCAGCACTCGACAGATGGGCGCACGAGCGCTTGTGGGGGTTTCTGCGCCCGCGGACGGGCGCACTCCGGCAGAGAGGGATGGCTTTTTACTCATTGCTCTTGGTCCTGTTCTTCTTTGCTGATGGCGCCACCTTGAAGAACGCCTCGGCGCCCTTTGCGGCGAGCGACTTCATATCCTCCGGGCTCAGGACGCGGCCGAGGACCAGGATGTCGTCCACGTTGCCGTTGAATTGTTCGTCGGTGCGGCCCAGTTCGGCGTCGTCGCCCACGAGCAGGTCGCGCAGCATCGTGACGGGCGCGCCGCCGGGCAGCCAGGCTTCGCCGGCGTCCGCACCGTCCAGGTAGAAGAGGACGTGCCCGTCGTCGTAGGTCACCGCGAGGTGATGGTATTTCTTATCGGCAAAGGCGAGGGACTTGGATGTGACCGGGATGCCCTTGCAGATCAGGCGCAAGCCGGGAGTGGTTTTGCCGGAGGGGTCGCAGTCGAAGACCAGCTCGGAGCTGCCGACCGGGCGGTTGCCGTTGTAGGAGCTGAAGAGGCGGCCGAGCTGGTTGTCGGTGCTGCGGGCCATGATGGAGAGCGTGAAG
>JAPLUA010000419.1 GCA_026397855.1 Verrucomicrobiota bacterium
AGCTTCAGTGTTTCTCTTCGGAGTGCTTCTTCAATGTCCGCTCTGCAGTCGTTGTGCTCGGCTCTCGGTTGATGGCTATCTATAATAATTACAATTTCGGCGCGAAAGAGTCGGCTCATGAGCCGGGCGGTCCGCAAGTCCGAAGAGTTCCTTGCTGACCTTGATGCGCAGTTCCGGTGGTACGAGGGGCAAGCTGGCTGGGATTTTGCCTGGCGCTACTTGCTGGCGGTGGATGCGGCGCTGGGAAGACTGGTGGAACAACCGGAGTTGGGCTGGCGGAGGAACTTTACACATCCCGAACTGCGCAACTTACCGTGTTGGGTGGTCGCCCGTCCCTTGAATCAGGCCTGGCTCAAGCTTCCAGCGTCTCAAACTCCAACTTGACCACCAGCACCGTATTGGCCAACTCGTTGACCGGCAGCATCCGCAATCGCAACCAGCCTTTTTGCTCCTTGTGCCCGCTGGGAACCATCGCCAGCGAACACTCCACCGGCTGGCCGTTGTTCAGCAGCGTGGCTCTTTTCGGCATCCGGGCCAGGGGCCTCAGCTTGACCGCGTCCGTGATGGGATCCTTCAAGAGATGCACATAGAGCGTGTTCCCTTTGCGGGTCAGGAGCACGTCGCGGTTGGTGGTGAGCTGCGAACACGGAACCGCATCAACAAAGGACTCTTTCACCGCGTGGTACCATTTGCCGATGCGTTTGAGGATGGCCGCCGCCGGTTTAGGGATGGTCCCGTCCGGGGCGGGCCCGACGTTCAGGAGGTAATTCGCGTCGCGAGCCAGGTATTTGTCAATGCTCCGCATCAGGTGCCGGTCGGTGTAAAAGTCTTCCTCGGCGCGATAGCCCCAGCTCTCGCTGCCGACGGCCTGGCATGCCTCGGTCCGTTTCTCAAAGCTCACCAGCAGCTCGCCGTCGGAGGTGAAATCGCGCTCCGGCGTGCCGAAATCTCCCTCGTCATAGCCCCGGTCGTTAATCATCGCCTTGGGCTGCAACTGCCGGATCATCGCGCTCATGGACCGGTCCACGCGCTTGTCCACATTGATATCCCACCAGATGCCGTGAATCTCGCCATAGTTGGTGCATAGCTCGCGGACCTGGGCTTTTACAAAGTCCGTGTACTTGTCCAGGTCCGGCTGGTCCCCGGCTTGCGGGGGCAGCTCGTGGTGGCGGTCCTGGTTCGGATAATTCGGATGGTGCCAGTCGGCGATCGAGTAATAGAGGCAGAGCGGGAAGTTGCGGCGATGGCAGGCTTCGGCCAGGAGCTTGATGACATCTTTCCCGTAGGGCGTGTTGACGGAGTTGTAGTCGGTGTGCTTGGACTCAAAGAGGCAGAACCCATCGTGATGCTTGGTGGTGACGCACAGGTATTGCATCCCCGCCTCCTGGGCCAGGTCGAGCCAGGCGTTGGGATTGAACTTCACCGGGTTCCAGCGTTGCGCCAGCTTCACGTATTCTGCGCGGGGGATGCGCCGCCGCCACTGGTCCTGCTCGTGCCAGCCGTTGATCGAGTAGATGCCCCAGTGAATGAACATCCCAAACCGCTTCTCGAACCACCAATCCCGCCCGTCACCGAACCGTGGGGCGAGCTTGGGTGCGGCTTGCGCCTTGCTGCCATCGCCAGGGCCGGCTTCCGGATTCCCAGGCACCGCCGCCAGTGCCCGCTGCCCGCCGGACAAGAAAGCCAGGGATGCCAGACTGCCGCCTGCTTCGATAAACCGTCGTCGAGTGATGTGTGTCTTCATGAGCTAGAATTCGCCCCATTATTCAGGCATTGGGGCGTGGACTCAAGGCTCATCACGGATCATCACGGCTCATCACGCCTTATCCGGCTTCCGCTCCCCTCCGCAGCCTCGCCGCAGGGCGTTCGGTCAGGGGCGATTGACGCGCAGCCGGATAAAAGCGCCGTCTGAAGAGGCGACCGGCGTGATAAAGTGAGCCTGGAACAAGCGCAGGGTGTTCGCGTCAACGGCGGTTCCGTTGGTTGTCCAGGCCGAGGTCGGGTCGCTTGTCACTTCCAGTTGGAAACTCACATCCGTTGCCTCGGGGTTCTTCGGCGCCGTCAGCCGCAGGTATCCGGTGCTGATGTCCCCGACCACCGGATTATTGGTGGCCACCAGCGGGTCAAGGCCAAGGGCATACTTCAGCAGGTTGGGCATGCCGTCGCTGGTCGCCACCGCGGTATCGGCCGCAGGCCCGCTGTTGGCGTTCGTGCCGAACCAGAGCAGCCGCCA
>JAPLUA010000206.1:0-4410 GCA_026397855.1 Verrucomicrobiota bacterium
CTAGCCCGCATTTTGCATAAACCCGTTGAACAAATGAGCGGCGGAGGCGTCAGAAAGCTTGAAAACAGTGAGCTTTATGACAACCAACTCCGCCGCCCAGAACCCGACAGACTGTAGTGACCAGCCGATGCTTTTTCAAGACCTGGGATCACGCAAAGTGGAGGCCGATTTTTCTGGGGGTTATCTGTCTAACGACGGCGGGGTTTTGCTGGTGCGGCAACTGGATCAGGGGCTGGGATTGACCCGGCGTCTGGCTGGGGCCTTTATCGACCGGCGGGACGCGCGCTATTGCGATCACGCCTTGGAAGAGTTGCTGGACCAGCGGGTGTATGGGCAGGTTTTGGGCTATGAGGATCTCAACGATCACAACACGCTGCGGCATGATCCGTTGTTGGCGGTGGCGGTCAACAAGCGCGAGCCCTTGGGCGAGGGTCGCATACATGCGCACCCACCGGGCGTAGCACTGGCTGGTTCGGCGACGCTCAACCGGTTGGAATTGGGCAACCAGAAGCAAGACCGGACGCACAAGATTCAGTATGAGCCGGGGAAGATCGAGGAATGTTTGCGGGTGATGGGGGTGCGCTGCCTGCCCAAGCACGCGAGGGAGTTGGTGATTGATTTGGATGGGATGGGGCATTTGGTGCATGGGATGCAGGAGGGGCGACATTTCAATGCGTACTATGACGGCTACTGCTATCTGCCCCTCTATGCGTTCGTGGGGAGTGTGCCGCTCTTAGCGAAGTTGCGACCGGGGGATGTGGATGCGGCGGAGGGCGTGGTGGAAGTGTTGGAGAAGTTGGTGGCGGCCATTCGGAAACGATGCAAGCGGGCGCGGATCATCGTGCGTGGGGACAGCGCCTTTGGGCGGGAAGAGATTATGGCGTGGTGTGAGGCACAGAAGCCGGTGGTATATTATTGCCTGGGAATGGGGCCAAATTCGCGGTTGGTGGCGATGATTCAGGACGCCCTGGCCACGGCGCGCGGGCGGCGGTGTTTGACCGGTGCCCCGAGTGCCCGGGAGTTCAAGGAACTGGAGTATCAGACGCGCACGAGTTGGAGTCGGTCTCGCCGGGTGGTGGCCAAGGCTGAGGTGATGAGCGGCGGGGACAATCCGCGGTTCATCGTGACGAACCTGCCCCAGGCGGGGTTTCGGGGCGAAGACCGGGAACGGTTTGGGGCGGCGCGGTTGTATGAGGATTTCTATTGTGCGCGCGGGAATATGGAGAACCAACTCAAGCAACAGGTGCTGGACTTGCAAGCCGATCGGATGAGCACGCACTATCTGGCCAGCAACCAGTTGCGCTTGTGGTTCGCCACCCTGGCCTATTTGTTATTAGACCGAATGCGCACGCTCGGGCTGCGCGGCACGGCACTGGCCCAGGCGACCGCGGGAACGATTCGGACGCGCGTATTAAAAGTGGCGGCGCAAGTGCGGGTGAGTGTGCGACGGGTCTATGTGCAGATGAGTTCGGCCTTCGTCGGGCAGGAGCTTTTCCGGCTCTGCGCACGGCGGTTCACGGCGGCGTTCACGTAGCCTCCTGAGAGGCAGAAAACCAAAGTGGCGAGCGCCCCAACGCGCGGGCGAGCGGTGTTGTCAAAAACCGCCCAAAAGCGCAGGTTTTGAGGCGGGGAAAGCACTCCCAGCCGGGGAGCTATTGCAATTTCCAAAAATCGAGGGTCCAGACGACCTCAGGAACAATCGAGCCCACCGTTTCGGGCCCTTTCCTGTCGGCGTGTGAAATAAGCGGGCTAGGGCTTCACCTTTTGAGCCTCTTGCGCCTTTTTGCGGCGAGTCTGCAATCGCCTCTCGGATTTCGGATTTCGGCTTTCGGATTTCAGACGGCACCTTCAGTTTTAGCTTGAGCGCGGGCATCATCCCACGTAGGAAACACCCATGCCGATTCATCTGCCACCGATTTCCCGGCGCCGGTTTATTGCGCGCTCCCTTGCGGGCGGCGCAGCCCTTGCATTTGGCCCCGCATTGATGGCGGCCGGCAAGCGCACCGATCCCGATTCCTGGGCGCTGTTGTCCGACATTCACCTGGCCGCGGACCCCGCGCTCCTGGCCCGCGGCATCAACATGACCGACCATTTCAACCGGGTGACGCGCGAGGTGCTTGCGCTCCCGAAACGCCCGGCCGGCCTGTTCATCACGGGCGACTGCGCCTACAACAGCGGGCAGGTGGCGGATTATGCCCATGTGGCGAATTTGCTGGAGCCGGTCCGCAAGGACCAGGTGCCGGTTCACCTCGCGCTGGGCAACCACGATAACCGCGAGCGCTTCTGGGAAGCCTTGCAGCAGGAGAAGGCGGCAAAGCGGCCGCTGGCGGACCGGCAGGCGGCGATCATCAGCACCCCGCGCGCGAACTGGTTTGTGCTCGACTCGCTCGAGAAGACCCTCTCCACCCCCGGCTTGCTCGGCCAGGAACAGCTCGATTGGCTCGCCGGCGCCCTCGACGCCAACCGCAGCAAGCCGGCCCTGGTTCTCGTCCACCATAACCCGGGCACCATCGCGAACGTCGGCGGGCTGAAGGACACCGAAGCGCTCTACGCCGTCATCCGTCCCCGCAAGCAGGTTAAGGCCTACATGTTCGGCCACACACACGTATGGAGCGTGGATCAGGATTCGAGCGGCCTGCACCTGGTGAACCTCCCGCCGGTTGCCTACGTTTTCCGTGAAGGCGACCCGGCCGGCTGGGTGCACGCCACTCTCGAGCGCAAGGGGATGCGTCTGGAGTTCCGCTGCCTGGATGCTTCCCACAAGGCTCACGGGCAGGTCGTCAATCTCCGCTGGCGCGCCTAGCCTCTCCCCATGCGAGTGATCGGCTATTTGGCGGATGAACCCGCCGCGCGCACGTTTGCGGACTATCTCTACGTCCAGGGAATCGAGAGCCAGGTCGAGAGCCACATGCCGGAGGGCTGGGCGGTCTGGGTCAGCGAGGAAGACAAACTCGAACAGGCGGCCAGCCTGCTGGAGGTCTTCCTCCGGAATCCCGCCCACCCCAAGTATCTCGCGGAAGGAAAAGGCGCCGCCGCGTTGCGCGAGAAGCAGCAGAGGGGCGAGGCCACCTACCGCAAGAAGCTGCATGACCGGCGCCATCTTTTCCGCCCGCTGAGGGACTACGGATTCGGGCCGCTGACGTTCGCCCTCATCGCGATCAGCGTCATCGTGGCCCTCTATTCCAAAATGGGCAGTGCGACTGAGCCGATCATGCGCCTGTTCATGACCGACTTCATGGTGGAGGGGAGCTTCATGGGGTGGCACCCGGGCCTGCCGGAGATCCGGCACGGGGAGCTTTGGCGGCTGATCACGCCGATCTTCATTCACTTTGGCGTGATGCACATCCTGTTCAACATGCTCTGGCTCCGCGACTTGGGCAGCATGATTGAGGCCCGCCAGAGCACGGGGCGGCTGGCGCTGCTGGTGGTGGTGATCGGCGTGTGCTCGAACCTGGCCCAGTACTACTACAGCGGGCCGGTTTTCGGCGGCATGTCCGGCGTGGTCTATGGCCTGCTCGGCTACATCTGGATCCGCGGCAAGTTCGATCCCGGCTCCGGCCTGTACCTGCATCCCCAGACGGTGATCATGATGCTGATCTGGTTTGTCGCCTGCTTCACCCCGCTCGTCCCCCACGTGGCCAATACCGTCCATGCCGTCGGCCTGGTCATCGGCATCGTCTGGGGGTATCTCTCCAGCCTCCGTTACCGTTGAACATCCATCCCCCAAACCCCGTCAATTAATCGTAGTATGATGACACCGCTATCCCGCCGCACCTTCCTCGGCAAGTCCGCCCTGGCCGCCAGCGTGGCTCCCCTGGCTCTCAGCAGCCTCACCTCCCCGTTCGTTCGCACGGCCCGCGCCGCCGAGCCCGGCGCGAACGATAAAATCCGCATCGGCCTGATCGGCTGCGGCGGCATGGGGCAGGGCGACCTCGCCTGCTTCTTCCTGAACCCCGAGGTGGATTGCGCCGTCGTGTGCGACGTGGACGACACCAAGATCGCCAAGGGCGTCGAGATTTGCGAACAGAAGCGCGGTAAGAAGCCCGACACCACGAAGGACTTCCGCCGTGTGATTGACCGGAAGGACCTGGATGTGGTGCTCATCGCCACGCCCGACCACTGGCACGCGTTGCCCGCGGTCATGGCGTGCCAGGCCGGCAAGGATGTCTATGTCGAGAAGCCGCTGGCCAGGACCATTGACGAAGGCCGGGCCATGCTCGAGGCCGCCAGGCGCCACAATCGCGTGGTGCAGATGGGCTCCCAGTGGCGCAGTTGCAAGCATATCATCGAGGCCGCCGAGATCGCCCGCTCCGGCAAGCTCGGCAAGGTCAGCGTCGTCCGCGGCTGGGGCTATCTCGACTGGCTCCCCAGCATCGGCAGCCCGGCCGATTGCCCCCCGCCGGCCGGCGT
>JAPLUA010000206.1:4436-5537 GCA_026397855.1 Verrucomicrobiota bacterium
AGTGGCTCGGCCCCGCGCCCGAGCGCCCGTTCAACCCAAACCGTTTCCACTTCAACTTCCGCTGGTTCTGGGACTACGCCGGCGGCCTCATGACCGACTGGGGCGTCCACCTCATCAACATGATGCTCATGGGCACCGGCCAGGATTCCCCGAAGACCGTTTTCTCGACGGGAGGCAAGTATGTCTTCGACGACAACTCCGAGACGCCCGACTCGCAGGTGACGGTGTATGAGTTCCCGACCTACACGCTGATCTGGGAGCACAAGGCCGGCCTGAATAACGGCCTGAATGGCCGTTCCTGGGGCGTCGAGTGGAGCGGCACCGAGGGCAACATCATTCTCAATGACGGCGGCTACCAGCTCACCACCGAGCCCAAGCGCGCCAACCTCGACTCCGTCAAGAAGCCCGGCAGCGGCGATCCCCGCCCCGCGCACGTCCGCAACTTCCTCGACTGCCTGAAAACCCGCCAGCAGCCCGTGCTCAACCTCGAGGTTGGCCACCATGTCTCAACGGTCGCCCACTTGGGCAACATCGCCTACCGGACCGGCCGCAAGATCGTCTGGGATTCCGCAAACGAAAAGGTGGTGGGCGACCCCCAGGCGGACAAGCTCGTAGGGGTGAAGTACCGGAAGCCCTGGAAGCTGCCTTATGGGAAGCGTGATGCGTGAAACGTGATGCGTGATGCGTGATGTGTGAAACGTGATGCGTGAGACGCCAAGGGCGTCGTTCATACCAGCCCGGGGCAACGCCCCGGGTTCATGCCCCCCCAAACCTATCAGGAGCGCTGAAGGCGCGACTCATCCTCACCAGGCATGAGGCAATCCGTTGCCCTGAACACTCCCCACGCCCCCCCCGCCCCCGCAAATCACGCATCACGCATCACGCATCACACCCCCCCCCATCCAAACACTTCCTCACGGTCTCCAGCAGCGTGCGTGTCGGGCACGGCTTCGGCAGGAACACGCCTCCCACCCGGTTGATCGTCTCCTTGCTGCCGCCGGCGATGTCGATGCTGTAGCCGCTCAAAACGATGACTTTGAGATCCGGCTTCTCCCGGTGCAACTGATCGGCCAGTTCGAGGCCCGACATGCTGCCGGCCAT
>JAPLUA010000218.1 GCA_026397855.1 Verrucomicrobiota bacterium
AACTGGCTGCCCGGCGGCAGGCTTGCAGGGCTTGGGATCGTGGTCAATGATTGGGACCGTGTTCATCAGCGCGTCGCGTAGTCTGTGCAGATAATCTAACCTGCCCGCGCAGGGAATAAAGCCAAAAGAAACAAAGACTTGAACCCGTGCGAACCGGGGAGGAAACGCCAGCCTGCCTCTTCGGGCATCCCGTTGATGGTGGTGCGGTCCAAGAGCTTCAGAGGGCGTGGAGATCGGGTAACAAGTCCAGGGTTTCACGATAGGCGGTCATGAGGAAATGTGCCAAATGTTACCTACGGTGTGTGTCCGGCGATTATGCGGCGAGTATAGGGAGAGACTACGGGGCCGCCCTCGCTTGGGCGCCGGGGTCGGGCCCATAAAGGGGGGGGCACCGGACTCAGCTATTCCGCTCGGAGGGTGACGATGCCCCAGGCGGGCACTTCCACGGCGGGGCCGGTCTTCTGCCGGGGCTGCTCGCTGGTGTCGCTGAGCCAGAACTGTTGCGGGGCGGGCTTGGACCAGGCGAGCTTTACCTTTCGGGGTTGGCCGGAGGCGCCGTAGAGGCGGACGATCCAGGCTTTGCCGTCGTCGCTGGGTTTGAAGGCGGTGACGACGACCTTGTCCGAGGAGAGTTCGAGGCGCGGCTTCCCGGGTGCGGGGCCTGACGCGGGCATCGCGATGAGCGGTTGGGAACAGTCCACACCGAACCTGGCGGCCTCATCTGCCGCAAAGCGCCGGTGCGGGCGGATGGCATAGCGGAAGACGGTGGGGCCTTCCTGCTCGGCGCGGTAGTTGGTGTGCCAGTGGTTGTTCATTATCCATGAGTAGATCGTCTGCGAGGGGGCGAGGTGCTGAATCCAGACGCTGGGATCAGTCTGCGAGCCGATGAGGTTGGCGGTGATGCCGCCAAGTTCGACGAGGGGCGCATCCACCGGCGACCAGGTGACGCCGAACTTGTCGTTGGAGATGTCCACCCATCGCTGCACGCTGAACCAGTTCTTGCAGGAGGCGGGTATCTGGTCCAGTTCGGGCCGGACGGTGGCCCAGCCGACATCCATGCGGGCGGTGCCCTCGGGCACATCGAAGCCGAAGCCGAAGTGGAGGCCTTCTTTGGCGCGGACCGGGAGCTTGACCACAGTGTTGATGATCTCGACGTAGTCGAGGCCGTCCACGACACGGACCCTGCGCGCGAGCCGCTTGCAGCCCGGGGCGTCGGATTCGATGAGCAGCAGGGCCACGAGCGGGCCCCTCTCTTTCACCGTGATGCGCGGGGTGCCGTTGCGCTGGAGGCCCTTGAGGTCGGAGCCGGGCAGGTAGAAGTAATCGTTCAGGGCCGTGGCGGCTTTCGCATCCACGAGTTCGTGTTTTAACGAGTGGCTGTAGAGGCTGCTGATGCCGCCGGTGCGGGGGTCAATTTTCACCGTAAAGTCGGGGTGCGACAGCGTGGCGCCTTCTGCCCGCACGGCGCCCCGCGCCAGCGCGGTGCCGGCTTCGACGCGGAATCGCCTGGAGGCGAAGGGCGGAACGTTGCGGGCCAGGAAGGCGAGTCCGCCGGTCGAAAGGCGTTGCGAGGGGACCGGCTTGTTTTTGTCGTCGAGGACGCGGTCGCCGGCGGTGGACTGCTCGGCGGAGAGCGTCACCAGGCCGGTGCGTTGCCAGGAGGAGGTGTTGAAGACGTCGAATTGAGCGGCGACAGGTGCGACGCCGGTCCTGCTTTGGAGCGCCTGGCCCAGCAGTGCTTGGGATTGCTTGTCGGCGTCCAGCGCAAACGCCTGTTTCACCTTCCACTGGTCGAGGACGAAGGGGAGGTCGGGCTGGCTGATGCTGTTGTGGGCGCCCCAGGTGTGCTCGCTGTAGAGCAGGATGTTGCGCCAGGCGTCCTGGAATGCTGCGGCCGGAAACGGCCCCGGGTTGCGGATCGCCCAGAGGCTCCCGGCCTGCACGAGCGTCTCGGCGGAGCCGCGGTTGAGGGCGGTCTCAAAGGCGGAGGAGGCGGCGCCGTCCTCCCAGTAGGGGGTATAGTCGCCGCTGTATTCGGGCAGTTTGTCGCCGTAGCGGCGCTCGAACTCGCGGAAGGCGGCGGCGGTGGTGCTGATGGTCAGGCGGGGCCAGGCGTAACGGGCATTCCAGTCGCGCACGACATCGGCGACCTTCTCGTCCGGTGAGCCGTTGTCGCCATGCACATTCCAGCGCAGGTGGCTGATGTCGTAGGGGTAGGCGTTGTTCTCCAGTTCGACCAGGTAATCGGGCATGAAGCGGGCCAGGGCCTCGCCGTCGCCGATGAGATGGCCCAGGGCGTAGCCGCGGGAGGGACACCAGCAGAGCACGCGGCTCTTGCCATCGGGGCCCTTCCACCAGAAGGGCTTGTTCTGCCATTCCTTCATGGTGCCGCCCATGCGGTCGAGGTAGTTCGGGGCGAAGGAGAAGTATTTCACGCCGGCCTGGGCCATGGCGGAGACGATGCCCCAGGTGTAGCCCGGCACGTCGCTGATCATCGCCGACTCGATGGGGACGCCGCACTGGTCGGAAAGCCGGGTGGCGTAGCGCATCAGTTGGAGCATCTCCTCGGGGCGGCAGAGGCCGGCGAGGATGTTGCAGTAGAAGGCGTCCAGCCCGACCTGGCCGGATTTGACGGCGTCCATGAATTCGGCGCGCTTGGCCGGTGTGGCGGTGCGCAGGTAGTTGTCCACGCACCAGAGCACCTCAACGTTCCAGACGAAGCGGGCGCCCGGCGGGTAATTGGCGGTGGCCTTGGCGAGGCGCAGGCCGGTCTCGATGTTGCTGTCCTGCTTCTTCTCCACTTCGGCCTGGAGGGCCGTGTAGCCGATGTCGTTGTGCGAGTGCGGCAGGATGAAGATCTCCAGCTTGCGGACCGGCTTGAGCGTCAGCTCGCGGCTGGCCACCGGCCGGCCGGCGGCTTCCACCTCGACGTTGATCCGCTGCTCCCCATCCGCGGCTGGAGCGAGCAGGTCAACGGTCTGGCGGCCAAACTTCAGGTGGATCGGCTTCGCCTCGGCCCCGGCAAACCGGACCGTGCCCTCGATGGGTTCGGCATACGGGTAATCCACCGTCACGGTGAGCGGTCGCACCAGCGCCGCGCCACGCCGTTCCACCATCTGCGGCCCCCGGGCGTCGAGGGTGAGGCTTTTCGGGAGCGGCTCGGTCCGGCCCGGGGTGAAGAAGGCGATTTCGGCGCCGCCGACCGTGCCGTAGGTCGAGCCCAGCTCGGTCACTTGCCAGCGCACCCGCTGCGCCGTTACCGGGGATGGCAGGGTCAGGGTCGTCACTCCGCCCCGTTGGTTCAGATGCTTGACGGGCACTGTGCTGATGACCGCGCCGGAACCGTCCAGGAAGGTCAGCTCAGAGGCGGTGATGGTCGCCGGGTCGTTCCGGTCCACATGCCGGAAGGCGGCCACGCGGGTCGGGGTGCCGAGGTCGAACTCGATGAAGGTGTTGGTGCCTTTGACGTTGGAGGAGTATTCCGTCCGGACCTTGCCGTCGGTGATATTGCCCACGTCATGGTTGCCGCCGGGGTAAGCCTCGGAGCTGGCGACAATCCGGGGGGGCGGCAGCGGGTCGAGCCGGGTAAAGTGCCCGGGCAGGCCGGGCTGCGCGGCGCAGGGCAGGCGGAGCAGCAAGGGCAGACCGGCGACAAGGAGGAGCGGCAGACTCGGCAATGGCTTTTGCATGGGCGCTTGTTTAGCGGCTGGCCCGGCGCCGTGCGAGCCAATTCTGGCAGGACGCCGGGTATCTCATGGGGCTTATTTGCTGGGATTCCCCTTGGCTGAAATGGGGCCGGCATTCCCTGTGTTCTTATCCCAGAGCCCGTTCACCACCCAGAGCAAGATCCCGCCGCTGATCACAAATACCACGGTGAGGATGACCGCCGGCTGGGTGCGGCCGTAGAGAAAGTTGCCAATGGCGAACAGCGAGGACCAGATCACCGCGCAGCCGGAGACCCAGCCCAGCGTGGCCTTGCCCATGTGGTCGCCGTGCAGCTCCGCGTCGGCCGCCGTCACCCCGGCTTCCTTCCTCACGTCCGTCCACCCCGGCCCGGCCGGATGCACCTTCCTGTAGAACTCAATCAGCTTGGAGCGCTCGGTCTGCGGGGCCACGTACGCGGCGATCAGCCAGCAAATGGTGGTGAAGCCGACCTGCAGTATGGTTGTTTGCGCGAAGCCCAGGTGGGGCAGCACGCCGATCTTCTCGAGATAGGGGAACCCGGCCGCGCTGATGAGCGACGCCGCCATCGCGGCGACCTCGCACCACGCCGAGACGCGCGACCAGAACCAGCGTACAATGTAGAGCAGCCCCGTGCCCGCGCCGATGGAGAGCAGGACCTGGAACGCCTGCTGCGCCGAGCTCATCACCGTGCTCAGCAGCGCCGCGAACACATACAGCAGCACGGTGCAGAGGCGCCCCGCGTTCACATAATGCCTCTCACTGGCGGAAGTGTGGATGAAGCGCCGGTAGAAATCATGCACCAGGTAGGACGATCCCCAGTTGAGATGCGTCAGGATCGTGGATGAGTTCGCCGCAATCAGCCCGCCGACCATCAAACCCACAAAGCCCACCGGCAGGAACTTCAGCATGGCCGGAAACGCGCTGTCATGGCCGATGAGGTTGGGATCGGCATTGGGGAACGCGGCTTTGATGGAGGCCAGGTCGGGGAACACGATAATGGAGCAGAGCGCGGTGATAATCCACGGCCAGGGCCGCAGCACGTAGTGGGCGAGGTTGAAAAAGAGCACCGCCCCCAGGGAATCCTTCTCCGACTTGGACGCCAGCATGCGCTGGGCGATGTAGCTGCCGCCGCCCGGCTCCGCGCCCGGATACCAGTTGGCCCACCAGCCGATGGCGATGGGCATGATGAAGATCATCAGCGCCAACTGGGACATGGTGAAGTTGGGCAGGATGTTGAGGATCGGCTGGCCGCTCCCGTCAATCGCCGACATCACCGGCTGGCCGCCCTCGGGCATGACCACCTGCAGGTGGCCCAGCTTTTCAATCAGCACGCCCAGGCCGCCGACCTGCTTCAGGGAGAAATAGGCCGCCGCCACTACCGCCGTCATCTTGATGAAGAACTGCACCATATCAATCACCAGCACCCCCCAAAGGCCGGAGTGCGAGGCAAACACGACATTCAGGATGCCGCAGATGACAATCGTCTGCCACGGCGGCATGCCGAAGAGAATATTGGCGATCTTGCATGCGGCCAGGGTCACCATGCCCATGATGAAGCAATTGAAGAACAGCCCCAGGTAAACCGCCCGGAATCCGCGCACCACCGAGGCGGCCTTGCCCGAATAGCGCAGCTCGTAAAACTCCAGGTCGGTCATCACCCCGGAGCGCCGCCAGAGGCGGGCGAAGAAGAACACCGTGGACACGCCCGTGAGCACGAAGGCCCACCATTGCCAGTTGCCCGCCACGCCGAACTTGCGCACCTGCTCGGTCACCCAGTTCGGCGTGTCGCTGCTGAACGTGGTGGCCACCATGGAAAGCCCCGCCAGCCACCACGGCACCGAGCGCCCGGAGGCGAAGAACTCCGAGGTGTTCTTCCCCGCCCGCTTGCCGAAGAACAGCGCCGGGACGAAACAGATGAGCAGGCTGGCTAGAACGATAATCCAGTCAATAGGCTGTAGATGCATAGCGGAATTCTTCTGACCATGAGCGGCTTAAGCGCCAACGGCTGAGGACGCTAGCGCCCCTTGCGAGCGAAAACAAGCCTCAGGTACGAGAGTTCTTACAGAAACCCGGGATGAAACCACACGGTCATCGGAGGGCGGCCCGGTATTGTTCTTCCGTCAAGCCCTCCACCCGACTGGTGGCCACATCCTCGATGCGGCGCACTGCCTCGGTGATCTGTTCATTCAGGGCTGAGGGTGCGACGACGCTTTCGACCAGACGACGAGCCAGTTCCAACCGTTCCTCTGGCGGCAACTCAAGTGCCTCCTGCGATAATGCTGTCGAAACCATGTAGGAACGTTAGCACTGGATGGGCCTCAGGCAAGGAGCTACGCCCAGGACGAACGCAGTGACAGCGGCTCACTTCGCCTGGATGACTCCCAACTGCTTGAGGATTTCGTTGATGTCCAAGGTCTGCAGGTTGAATGAGTTGGCGCTGCCGGTGGGAATCATGACGATGCGTTTGTTTCTCAGGCTGTCGGCAATAGCCATCTTGACCTGGATCAGGCCGCCTTCGTTCGTCATCGCTTCCCGCATCTTCTTGATGCTGGCGGCCTCGGCGGCCCCGTAATGGCTGCCACTACCTCATCCACTGCCTGCCGCAAGCGGGCGACCAGACGGCCAGAAACCTGGATCTACTCCGCATTGAATATCCCGGGGCCGGGTATCACGTCATGAACCGTGCATTTCTCAAGCGGAATTATTCTAGCGCGAGGATCAGGGGCGCGGCAGGCGAATTGACAATCCGCCGCCAAGCGTGTCACATTGAGACACATGAAGACCGTGACCATCAGGGAATTGCACAGCCGGACTGGCGAGTTGGTCCGGCAAGCTTTCCAGCATGGCGAGATTCGTGTAACGGACAACGGGCGGGTTGTCGCCAAGATTCTGCCGGAAGCCGAGCCAGCGGAAGTGCCATACTTTGCCCGGCGCAGGTACATCAGCCCCGGAATGAAAAAGCTGATCGAAAGCGGACGGCTTGGACCAGGAGGCACCGACAGCACGATCGGCATTTCCGAGGACCGGGAAGATCGTGCGTAATGCTCTACTTTGATACGAGCTACCTTGTCCGGCTGTATATCGGTGATCCCGGCTGGGAAAAAGTTCAACTCCTGGCCCGAACGGACCGCGTAGCCTGTTCCGTTCACGGCCAGGCGGAAGTGATAGCCGCCTTTCACCGCAAGTTTCGGGAGCAGGCGCTAAACCAACAGAGCTTCAATCAGGCCGTGCGGCAGTTTGAAGCGGATTGCACCGCATCAGCTTACGCGTGGCTGCCCGTATCGCCCGCCGTAATCGCGCGCGTTGTCAAAGCCTATGCTACTTTGCCCGCTACGGTTCACTTGCGGGCCGCCGACGCGATGCACCTGGCTTGCGCCGCCGAAAACAGCTTGCGGGAAATCTACTCGAACGACGCGCGCTTGCTGGCCGCGTCGCCGCATTTCGGGCTCAAGGGCGTAAACATTACTGCGCTCGATGTCACTTCGCCTTGATGACCCCCAACTGCTTAAGGATTTCGTTGATGTCCAAGGTCTGCAGGTTGAATGAGTTGGCGCTGCCGGTGGGAATCATGACGATGCGTTTGTTTCTCAGGCTGTCGGCAATGGCCATCTTGACCTGGATCAGCCCGCCTTCGTTCGTCATCGCTTCCCGCATCTTCTTGATGCTGGCGGCCTCGGCGGTGCCCTCGGCGATGGTGGCCGCCGCCAGGTTCGTCTGCTGCTGGTAATAGGCGTCCGCGGCCAGCATCGCCTCCTGGTATTGGCCGTCGGCTTGCGCAATGGCCTTATTCACCTCGGCCTGGGCGTCCTGGAGCAGCTTCTTGTTCATCTCCATGGTCGAGTCTTTCTCCGAGATCAGGGTCTTGGTTTTGGTGTCGGCAATCTTCTTGTTGGTGATGATTGCCTGGTAGTCGGCGTTGAAGCGGTAGTCCATCAGGGCGACGTTCTCCACAATGATCCCATACTCGTTCAGGATAGCCTGCAGCCCCTGCTTGGCCTTGTCGGCGGCTTTGTTGCGGTTCTCCGCATGGTAGAACTCCTCGGTGCTGTATTCGCCCAGGTAATCGCGCGGCTTGCTGCGCGCCACCGTGCGGAACACCTTCTCCTTGAGCTCGACCATGTCCATGGCGACGAACTGCCGGATATACGGGGTCCGCTGTGGGTCCACCCGGTAGCTGAAGATGACGTCTATCCGGATGTCGTTGCCGTCCTTGGTCTTGAAGGGCAGATCATCCACGCCGTGCTTGTCGCCTTTGTCAACCGAGGCGGTCATCTCGACAATCTGCAGCCGGGCGTCGAAGGTCTCCCATTCGTTGAAGATGGGCAGGAAGAAATAGGTGGCCCCGGGCTGATACACCTTGTTCTCGACGCCGCTCTTGCTAAACAGCGACCACTTGATGGTGCGTACGCCCACCTCGGTGGTCCCGGTCGAATGAATGGACTTGAAGGAGAGAATCGCAACCACGAGGGCGACCAGCCCCCACTTGATCCAGTTGAATATAATCCTGGCGTTCATGTTCGTAAGCTTGGGCTATGGGGCAGTGGGCTGGTTGGTGGAACCGATGGAGAAGAGCCGCATGAGGCTCTGGACGTCCAATGGGTTGAAGGCGTTGGGGCCTCCCGCCGGAACCAGGATGGTCTCCAGGTTGGTCAGGTTGCCCGCCATTTTCATCCCCACCATCATATCCGAGCCGGCGCCGCGATAGGCTTCGTTCAGGAGTTCGGCCTTCCTGGCCTCGGCCATCTTCCTGATCTTGTCGCCCTCCGCCTTCTTCGTCCGCTCGTAGAGCTCTTTCTCCGACTCGCGCTGGACCTGGTAGGCCTTGCCTTTCTGGAGGGCCACCCCTTTGGCCGCCGTGCCCTCGTTGACGGCTTTGGCCAGCTCCGCTTCCGCCGCCGACTGGGCGGTGAGGGAGACATTTAGCAGCTTGGTTTGCTTTTGGAGGTTGTTCTCTTCCACCCGTGACGCCACATCCGGGTGCAGGTGGGGATAGCGCGCCAGGACGTGTTTCACCTTCAAGCCCATGGGCTGCAGCTTCTCGTTCATCAGGTCGCGGGCTTCGTCCAGCTTGGCCACGCGGATCTTGGCATCGAAGAAATCTTCCGGCTGGAGCGTGCCCAGCCGGACCTTGATGGCGTTCTCGGCCACGGGCAGGATGCCGTTATCCTCATACAGCTTGCCGGCGCCGACCCGGTTGACCAGCTTAACGGGGTCTTCGATGCAGTAGAGGATCGAGGTGTCCATCTTCACATAGAACCCGTCCGAGGTCTGGATGTAGGCGGCTTTGACAATCCGGGTGAACTTCTCATCCGTCGAGGAGATCGTCTCAGTGATCTTCTCCCGGGCGTCCGGATTGTCGCGCATAGTCAGCACCTGGATCGTCCTGGGGAATCGGAGGATTCGCTCGACGGTCGGGAACTGGTGGTGGATGCCGGTCTCGTAGATCTTGTTCTGCGTCCCCATCGGCCCGAACAGCCCGAAAGGCGAATAGAGAACCTGTTTGACCCCGAATTCTCCCGGCCCGATGTAGGTGGTGCAGGTCAGGTAAAACGCGCACAGCAACAGCAGACCGCCAATGACCATCAGGCTGCCCCGTGTGCCGCGCAGCAGATTGAACACGGCGAGCAGGCCGGCCTTCTTGTCTCCGGGTCGGCTTTTGTTGCTTTCCCAGGATTCTTCGTATTTCGGCATAGGTTTTCTAGCGCTTGCTCTCCGGCTTCAACGTGTTGAGCACGTAATGCTGGCGATCATTCAGGATGAAGGCCTTGTGCGCCAGCAGAAAGAGCGCGTTGAATCTTTGCTGGCGCGCCTCCGGCGAATAGGCTCCGTTCACATGCAGTTCCAGGAAGCCGTGGAATCGTTGGATGCCCAGCTTCTCCAGGTCGGCGGGCTGGGTCGGGTCGGCCTTCCGCACCGCGTAATAGTCTTTCCAGAATTCATCGGGCGACGCGTAGCTGGCGAGCAGCAACTGCAATTCGGCGGTCAGCAGGTCCCCGCCGGTGTATTTCCGGAAAACCTCGTAGCGCTTGGCCACCTCGTGCTGGGTGTCGAGGTCGCGGATGCTGTTGAGCAGGTTGCGCCGGGCGCGCTTCAGGGCCGAGGCGTCACGGTAGTTGATCAGGTAGTAAAGGCCGTAACCGACCAGCCCATCAATTACCAGGGCCGGCAGCAATGTCGGCGGCCGCAGCAGGCGCCCCTCGGTGAAGACCAGCTCCAGCGCCAGGCCAATGCCGATGGCCCACATGCAGTATTTGGGCCAGGAGCGTTGCTCGGTCCGCTCCAGCACCTGGGCGCGGATGGCACAGTAATGCTCGTAGAGCGGGAGGACGTGCTTCTGGATAACGGTCCGCAGGTGTTCGTAGTAGGCTGGCTCGGTCCAGAGTGTGGTCATCTCGTCCTGCTTCACCAGCGTTGCGAAGTAGGCGTCAATGAACTCCTGCCGGTTGGTGACGAGGCTCGCCTCCAGCTTGGCAAACAAGTCCATGCACACGTCGAGCAGGGTCCGCTGCGCGATCCCTTCCGCCGCCGGATTGGCCGCCAGGTCGAGCAGTGTGGGCGCGCCAGTTCCCGCGCCTGGCGCCTCGCGGGCGGCGGAATCCGCCGGGCGTTGCTCGGACCAGGTCGCGGCCCGGCGTTCTGGATGGGTGGCTTGCAACGGTTGCGGTCTTGTTGTTTGGCGGGCAACTCAGAGCGGTTCCAGGTCCATCGCCGAACCGTCTAGCTCGAGTTTCAGAATCGAGTCAACCTGCGGCGTCGTGGACGGGCCCGGACCGGACTGCAGAAGCAACCCGGCCCCTTTGGCAGGCGGATACGCTTGCGGGGCGAGGACCTGGATTGAGATCTTGTTGCCGGCCTGGTCAATCTTCGCGAAGCCGCCGGTCAGCAGCGTGCTCGCGACAATCTTGCGGGGAATATTCGGCAGGGTGATGGCCTTGCCGTTGTAGTTGAGCAGGTGGACGTAAATGATGTTGCCCTTGCGCGTGCTGGCGATGGATTTGGTCGGCTTCCAGGGGCCGCCGCGCGTGCCGTAGATGGTTTCGCCATGCTTCTTCAGCCAGCCGCCCATCTCCCCAAGCCGCGCGACTTGCCGCGGCTCGATCCGGCCATCGGGCATCGGGCCGACATTGAACAGCAGGTTGCCGTCGCCGCCCGCGCAGCAGATGAGCGTCTCCAGGCATTCCCGGAGCGATTTCATCTTGTCGTCCGGCTTCCAGGCCCACTGGCGGCAGATGGTGATGCAGCTTTCCCAAGGGCGGTCATACTGGAACTTCCCGATGCGTTGCTCGGGCGTGTCGAAATCCTCCGGCAGGCCGTTGCGGTTGTTGATGAGGATGCTCGGCTGCAGCTCGTGGATCATCTTGTTGACCGCCTCGCCGTCATACTCGGCGGCGCTCTTGCCCAGCCCGTCGAACCAGATGATGTCCAGCGTGCCGTAGTTGGTCAGCAGCTCGCGCACCTGCGTCTTGAGATAGGCGAGGTAGTTGGTGTGCCGGTCGGTAAAGGCGTCCGGGTGACGCCAGTTCGGCTGCGAGTAGTAGAGGCCGAAGCGGAGCCCGGCCCGGTGGCAGGCGTCGGCCAGTTGCCGGACCACGTCGCGGCGATACGGGCTGTTGGGCGAGGTGATCTTGTAGTCGTCGGCCTGGGTATCAAACTCGCTGAACCCGTCATGGTGCCGGCTGGTGAAGACCAGGTATTTCATCCCCGCAGCCTTGGCGGTGGCGACCCACTGATCCGCGTTGAACTCCACCGGATTGAACTGGCGATAGAGGTTGTCGTAAACCTCAACCGGGATTTGCGTGCCGCGCGATTTATACCCGCGCCGGTCGCCGGCCCGCGACCAGCCGATCTCAGTGCCCTTGAGGCTCACTGGCCCCCAGTGGATGAACAGGCCGAAGCGCGCGTCGCGCCACCATTGGAGCCGCTCGTTGTCCGGTGGAGGAGCGGCGGATTTTGCGTCGGCGGCAGGGAGGGACAGGGAGCACGACAGCGCGGCAGCCAACAACAGGAGTCTCATTCTCAGGTTCATTTTAGCAAGCATGGTGTCCAAGAGTGCAACCCCATGTTGCCGTGAGCGCCCGGCTCTAGCAAGCGTGCGGCCAACAAAACGCCGGCGAAGCCGCGTGCCAACCGGGCGGAGGAACCTCCGAAGAACCGTCCAAAACTCGCGATTTCCCCTTATTCCCTTCGAAGCCCCTTCGAGGCCCCTTCGAACACCCATCGTAACCCCGTCGAAGCATCACCAGGACATCACGCCAGCATCCCCGGGCCGCCAAGCCACCAGCGCACCCTGGTCCCCGAAGAGCGTCAAGGCAGGGATTCTCGATCATCCTCGTGGCTTCGATCTTGTACATTGTCGCGGGGCGAGCAAACCAGGACAGATTCTGTAGTTAGCAAAGCAGGACACTTCTGCGCCATGGTGTGCTCAGGATCCTCCCCCCGCCCGGTCCTTGAGGAGGCCGGAGCGTAGCGGAGGCCGACGAAAGGACTGGGCG
>JAPLUA010000515.1 GCA_026397855.1 Verrucomicrobiota bacterium
CCGTATATTGCGCAACGAGGCGGTCCCGAGCCAATCGGGCGGAATTTGCCCTATTCCCCGCATGGGGTTGCGGTGATAGAATAGGGTTATGCGATCGCTGGCGCAACCCGAAGTGATCAGATCAGCCGTAACCGCCGCCCTGGTTTCATCCCTGGCCTGCTATCCGCGACTGTTCTTCTGGGCCCATCGTCCCCAATCCCTGTGGTACCTGGAGGCGGTGCTGTTCCTCTGCGGCATCGTGCTCTGGGCCTTTGTGTTCGGCTGGCACGCCAGGTATGCCCAGCGTCCGGTTTTCACGCTCCAGGTCGGGTTGGCCCCTTTCCTGTGGGCCACCTTCTCGGGGATTGCTGTCGCGATGGCCTTGCACTTCTGGATTGATCCCTCCCTGCGCTTGCGGACGCCGGAAGATTATCCGATGAATGTCGGGCGCTGGCTGGCGATGTCGCTGTTCACCCTGGGCTTCACCCAGCTCTACCTGGTATTCGCAGCGTTTGACTGGTTCGTGAGGCTGTTCCAGAGCACACGGATGGCAGCGATCCTGACTGTCCTGTTCGGGGTATTTGTCCTGACGATCAAGGTCAATGCCTCACCCGTACCGATGCCGACCGGCCTGCTGCTGGGCCTGGTGGCTTCCCGCCTCGCAATCGGCAGTCTCTCAGTGTATTGCTACCTGCAAGGTGGCGTGCTGCTGGCCTGGTGGTGGGGCTTCTTGCTGCAAAGCCGGCATTTGTGGAAACTGTTGTAGATATTATGCGAAAACGACTTGCGAGAGGGTCGCTCCTGGCGCTCCTGATCTTCGGGCTCAACTTGAGCCTGCCCGGGGCCGAGGAACTCAAACCCGTGCCCTTGCCCCCGCCGCAGGCGGAAGGCGGCCTGCCCCTGATGCATGCGCTGCGACAACGGCACACGACCCGGGAGATCCAGCCCACTAAACTGCCGCCGCAGATCCTTGCCAACCTCCTCTGGGCCGGCTTTGGCATCAACCGCCCCGGGACCGGGCACCGCACCGCCCCATCGGCGATGAATTCGCAGGAAGTGGACATCTATGTGGCGCTGGCCGAGGGGCTCTACGTCTATGAGGCAAAAGCCAATCGCTTGAACCCGGTGCTGGCCGGGGATTTCCGACCACGCATCAGCGGGCAGGCCTATGTGAAAGATGCTCCCGCAGTGCTGATCTTCGTTGCCGACCTCCCGCGCCTGGCGAAAGCGAAACCCGAACAGCGGCTGTTCTACGCCGCCATTGATACCGGCTGCATCAGCCAGAACATCTACCTCTACTGCGCTTCCGAGGGGTTGGCGACCGTGGTGTTTGCAGTGGACGGAGCGCCTTTGGCCGCCGCATTGAAGCTCAAGCCCGACCAGAAGGCCATTCTTGCGCAAGCGGTCGGATACCCGGCTGCGGAGAATCCGAAGCCGGAAACCCGGGTGGTGAAGTAAAGAGGGCTTCAGGCCAGCTTACCGCTTAGTCCGGAACGGTGTGGCGGGCAGGCCTTCCTGGTTGAACAGGTTCACGTCGGGCGTGGCGGCCCAGCCGTATCGCACGGCCTTTGGCGACGCCACGGAGGGGCTTTCGACAATCACGGTCTTCCCTTCGATCTTTGCCGTGGCGGGGGTGAAGTTTCCGTCGGCTCCGGCGATGGTGAAGCCTTTCAGTTCGCCATTCATCGCCACGAGGCCGCTGCCGGTGTGTTTGAAGCTCAGGACAGCCCGGTTGCCTTTGACCTTCATGGAGATGAAGACGGGGCCGGAGTATTCCAGCTTTTCGCTGTAAGCGATGGCGCGCGCCGCCAGTGACAGGCGGTCTCCCACCGGCTCCTTCTGCGTGGGGTGGATGTCGGTTTCGTTGCCGATGTCGGTGATGACGGCCATTCCGGAGCGCGGAACCTTCTGCCAGCTCAATAGCTGCGCTTCTCGGATTTCGGGCGTCATTCGCTCGTGGGGCGCGATCTGCACGAACAGAAACGGGAACTTGCCTTGGCCCCAGGCCTCCCGCCAATTCCGGATCATCGCCGGGAACAGCTTAGAATACTGGTCAGCGCGGCCGGAGTTAGCCTCGCCCTGATACCAGATGGTGCCGGCAATGGCATAAGGTTGGAGCGGAGCGATCATGCCGTTGTAGAGGCAGCTCGGGCGGCTTGTGCCGGTGCGCGGATCGGTCTGGGGCCGCGGCGCGGCCGGGGCTGGTTTCCCTTGCTCTTTTGCCTTGGCAACAGCCTGCTTGTGCCTGTCCATCGCCTGCTTGC
>JAPLUA010000475.1:0-3508 GCA_026397855.1 Verrucomicrobiota bacterium
CTTGGCCAGCAGGCGCCCGGCAAACCGCATGTGCGCCCCGCCGGGGCCGGACCCGCCCGGATTGTCCTCGTAGCCGCCATCCTTCTGCTCCACATCCACGATCTGGCCGTCGAGCCGCAGCCGTCCGCCGTCCGCGGCGGTCACCGTGGCGTTGCGGGCCCGGGTGAGACCCAACTTGAAGTTGAGCGTGCCGGGCCGGTCGGTCACGACGCGGACCACCAGCACATCGTCCGGCGCGGAAACAAAGACCTCCCGGGTGATGGTGGCATCGCCGCGGCGGAAGCTGCCCCGCGCCAGGCCATCCGCGAGCAGAAGCTCCCGGCGATAACCGGAACAGGCTTCGTCACCGCCGAACTCGAGCCACAGATCGCCGAGCGGCTCGTAAGAGCGGTAGGATGTGGGGGTGGCGGTGAGATGTTTCACACCCCACGCCTCGGCCTCGGCGTTCCGGCCGGCGAAGACCAGGCGCCGGACCTCGGCAAGGTGCCCCGGGAAATCCTCCGGCCATGCCTCGACAGGCTCGCCGGCCCAAAGGCTCTCCTCGTTGATCTGGATGCGCTCCCTGGCGACGCCGCCAAAGATCATTGCGCCCAGGCGCCCGTTGCCGACCGGCAGCGCTTCATTCCAGTTCGACGCGGGCCGGGCGAGCCAGATGGAGGGCGAGGGATCAACGCCAGCCAGCGCGGAGCCACGCGGCAGCAGGGCCGCCGCGAGGAGCAGGGCATGCAATCCCCGCCTACTCATTCAGATGCACGATCTTTGCCGGCGGGAAGCCGTTGAACCAGGTGGCGGAAGCGCTGCTGTAGGCGCCGATGTTCTCCGAGTAAACCAGGTCTTCGATTTGCAGCTCAGGCAGCTCCTCGGACAGGGAAATCTTGTCAAGGGCATCACAGGTCTGGCCGAAGACGGCGCAGATTTCGGCCTTGCCCTTGCGGAACGACTTCAGGTGGTACTGGCAATGGTCGAAGATGATGCCGCTGAAGGTGTGATAGACGCTGTCGTCAATGTAGTAGCACGGCTTGCCATCGCGGACCGCCTTGCCGATGACGGTGGCGACAGAGGTGGCGGCAGTGGCGACCAGGAAGCGGCCGGGCTCGGCGAGGATCTGGATGTCCTTGGGGAAAAGACGGTCAATCTCGGCGTTGATCTTGCGCGCCAGGGCGCTGAAGGGCTTGACGTGCTTGTTGTAGGGCGCGGGGAAGCCGCCGCCGATGTCGAGGATCTTGATTTCGTGCCCACGGGACTTGGATTCGCGCATTACGGCGGCAGCGATGTCGAGCGCCTGCACGAAGTTCTGGAAATTGGTGCATTGGCTGCCGACGTGGAAGCTGAGGCCCTCCGCCACGAGGCCCATGTCGAAAGCGGCGTTGAGGAGGTCCACGGCGTCCCCGGGGTCGCACCCGAACTTGGAGGAAAGCTCGACCATGGAGCCGGTGTTAGGCACGCGGAGCCGGAGCACCACGCCGGCGTGCGGGGCGTAGCGCTTGATCTTCTCCAGTTCGGCCGGGTTGTCGTAGGTGACCAGCGGCTTGTAGCGGTCGAGCGCCCTCAGCGTCTCCTTGGGCTTGGTGGGGTTGGCGTAGATGATCTTGTCCCAGATGAAGTCCTGCTGCTCCCCGGCGGGGAGGCCCTTGATGTTCTCATACACCAGCATGAACTCCGGCATCGAGGCCACATCGAAGCTCGCGCCGGCCTTGTAAAAGGTGCGGACGATGGCCGGCTCGGCATTGGCCTTGACGGCAAAATAAGCCTGCACGTTGGGCAGGTGCTTCTTGAACTCGGCGTAGTTCCTGCGGAGGATATCGTGGTCAATCACGACCACGGGCGTGCCGTGTTCGCGTGCGATGGACTGGAGTTGTTTGTTGGTCATTGCAATCGGGCTAGGCTCTTAGGGGGTTTCCCCGGGCACAAGACAAAAGATGCAACACACGCCACGATTCTGTGTTGATCTCCAGCCGCCGGTGGTTGTATTCAAGGGGCATAGCGACGCCAGCCTTACTCAACTGGATCAACTGAACTATGCAAACCTATCCGCTCTATTTGAATGGGCAGTTCGTCCCGAGCGAACCGGCCTGGAATGTAACCAACCCGGCTGACGGGGAGGTCTTCGCCCGCATTTCCACCGTTAACCGCGCGCGGGTGGCGCAGGCGATCGCGGACGCGCACGCCGCCTTCGCCGGGTGGCGGCAGCTCACGGCCAAGGCGCGCGGCGAATTCCTCCGGCGGATCGCTTCCGAGCTGGAGAACCGGCGCGAGGAAGTGGCCCGGCTGATCAGCCGCGAAAACGGCAAGCCGCTGGCCCAGAGCCTGGCCGAGGTGGCGATTTCCGTGGACCATCTCACGTGGTTTGCCGAGGAGGGCCGGCGCGCCTACGGGCGCATCATACCGCCGCAAGCGGAAGGGAAGCGCAACCTGGTGCTCAAGACCCCTATCGGGGTCGTGGGCGCCATCAGCCCGTGGAATTTCCCGCTGATGCTCTCCGTGCGCAAAGTGGCGCCCGCGCTGGCGGCGGGCTGCCCGGTGGTCTTGAAGCCGGCGCGGCAGGCCCCCCTGAGCTGCATCGCTTTCGCCGAGTGCGCCCACGCCGCCGGGCTGCCGAAAGGGGTCTTGCAGGTCGTGTGCGGGCCATCCGGGGAAATCGGCGAGGAGTTCCTGGGGAACCCGCTCTGCCGCAAGGTGACCTTCACCGGCTCCACCGAGGTGGGGCGCATCCTCATCCGCCAAGCCGCGGACACGATCAAGCCGCTCTCGCTGGAACTGGGCGGCAACGCACCGCTGCTCGTCTTCGATGACGCCGACCTCGACCTCGCGGTCGAGGGGGCAATGCTGGCTAAGATGCGCAACACCGGGCAGTCCTGCATCGCCGCAAACCGCCTTTTTGTGCATCGCCCCGTTTATGATCGTTTCCTGGCCGCCTTCGTTGCCCGGGTCAAGGCGCTGAAGGTGGGGGAGTATTCCGAGCCCGGCGTGGAGATCGGCCCTCTGATTGACCGGGCGGCGCTGGACCATGCGCTTGCGCTCGCGCAGGACGCGGTCCAGCGCGGCGCGCGACTGCTCTGCGGCGGACATCGCGTAGAGCGCAAAGGCTTCTTCTTTGAGCCGACGGTGCTGGCGGACGTGCCCGCGGACGCGCTCTGCCGGCGCGGCGAAATCTTCGCACCCATGGCGCCGGTCGTTACCTTCGACACCGAGGCGGAGGCCGTCCAGATGGCCAACGACACCGTCCACGGGCTCAGCGCCTACGCGTTCACGCGGGATATCGGCCGCATGTTCCGGCTCGGGGAGAACCTGGAGGCCGGGATGATCGGCTTGAACGACGGCCTGCCCACGACCAGCAACGCGCCGTTCGGCGGGGTAAAACAGAGCGGCTGGGGCCGGGAGCTGGCCAGCGAGGGGCTGGACGCGTTCCTGGAGACCAAGCACCTCTCGGTCCGCTGTTAGTTTGTAGCCCCATACAGGGTGAATGAACATCCGAGTTTCAGGTAACTCAGATCAGTCCTGCTCTGCT
>JAPLUA010000475.1:3536-4502 GCA_026397855.1 Verrucomicrobiota bacterium
CGGCGCCCTTCTATGCCGTTGACGTTATAGCCATTCAATCTACGCTCATATTCGCACTATGAGATTACGCAACCTGCTCCTGCCCGGGATCGATGGATGTTTGGCCCTGCCCCTATCGCTGCTGCTGGCCGCCACGAGCTTCGCCGCTCCTGCCCCGTCGTTTGTCTCCGCCAGGCCCGTCTGGCCCAAGGGGCGCGAAACCGAGAAGAACCTCTTCGTCGGCTTTCGCGCAAGCTTCCAGGTGGCCTCTCCGGGACGGGTTGTGCTGCGAGCCACCGGTGCCACACTGTATCGCGCCTTCTTGAACGGCCAGTTTCTTGGCCACGGGCCGGCGCGCGGTCCGCACGGCTTCTTTCGCGTGGATGAGTGGGACCTCACGGACCGGCTCCAGCCCGGTGACAACGTCGTAGCGTTTGAGGTCGCCGGTTACAACGCCAACAGCTACTCCCTGCTCGACCAGCCTTCGTTCCTCCAGGCGGAGGTAGTGGCGGCCGACGGAAAGGTCCTGGCGTCCACGGAAGGCAAAGGCGCGCCCTTCACGGCAACCATCCTGAAGGAGCGGATCCAGAAGGTTCAGCGCTACAGCTTCCAGCGGCCCTTCTCCGAGGCGTATCGCCTCACGCCCGGGGGCGACGCCTGGCGCAAGGATCCGGCGGCCAAACCCGCGGCGGTCAAAGTCGCCGTCCTGCCCGACCGCAAACTCCTGCCCCGGCGCGTGCGTTATCCGGATTACACAGTTCGGCAGCCGTCGTGGCTGGTCTCAAAGGGGGAGGTCAGGACCGGCATCAAGGTGGAGCACCCGTGGAAAGACCGGTCCCTGACCGGCATCGGCCCCAAGCTGGGTGGTTATCCGGAGAAGGACCTGGAGACGATTCCCTCCCTCGAACTGCAAGCGGTCGTGAATACGACCAACGAGGCGCTCAACCAGGTTTGGGCCGCTGGCACCTCTCTGAGCCTCAAGTCCAA
>JAPLUA010000283.1 GCA_026397855.1 Verrucomicrobiota bacterium
GAGAAGATGGCGCGGACTGGCGCCCGCGGCTACGAGGTTATGAGGCTGCGACAAGTGCCACCTCCCCCGCCCCCGATCCCGCCACGAGTCGCGCCCGACCCTACCTGCATCCCTGAAAGATCAGGCCATCAGTGGGCGGCGAGCCAGTTGCCCCCAACGCCCATTTCGACCAGGATCGGCACGTCGAGCGCGATGGCGGTCTTCATCTTGTCCTCGACCAGGGGCAGGACTTCCTCCTGCTCGGGCAGGTAGAGGTCAAAGACCATCTCGTCATGCACTTGGAGCAGCATCCGGGTTTTGAGTTGCCGCCGGACCATCTCGCGGTGGATGGAGACCATGGCCAGCTTGATCATGTCGGCGGCGGTGCCCTGGATGGGGGCGTTGATGGCATTGCGCTCGGCCGCGCCGCGGATGCTGTTGTTGGCGGAACAGATGTCGCGCAGGTAGCGGCGGCGCCCGGTCACGGTCTCCACGTAGCCGCGCGTTTGGGCCAACGCGATGGTGTCGTCCATGTAGCGGCGGATACCGGGGAATTGCCTGAAATACTCGCCGATGATGTCCCCCGCTTCCGCGCGCGGGATGCCCAGACGCTGCGAGAGGCCGAAGGCGGAGATCCCGTAGATAATGCCGAAGTTCACCATCTTGGCCTTGCGCCGCATCTCGGGCGTGACGAGCTCAGGGAACACCCCGAAGACGCGGGCGGCGGTGGCGGTGTGGATGTCCGCGCCGGCCTTGAACGCCTCAATCATGGCCGATTCGCCGCTGACGGCGGCGACAATGCGCAGCTCGATCTGGGAATAGTCGGCCGACAACAGCCGGTGCCCGGCGTCCCGGGGGACAAAGGCCTTGCGGATTTCCTGTCCTCGCTCGGTCCGGATCGGGATGTTCTGCAGGTTCGGGTTCTGCGAGTTGAGCCGGCCGGTGCTGGTCATCACCTGGTTGTAGGTGGTGTGGACGCGGCCGGTCTTCGGCCAGATCGCCTCGGGCAGGGCATCGGCGTAGGTGGATTTGAGCTTGGACGCCGTGCGGTATTCGAGCAGCCGCTGCACAATCTCGTGCTTGGGGGCCAGCGTGGCCAGGGTCTGCTCGTCGGTGGAGTACTGGCCGGTCTTGGTCTTCTTGGGCGCGTCGCCGATCTTGAGCAGGTCGAAGAGCACCTGCCCGAGCTGCCGGGGCGAGTTCAGGTTGAACGTGGTCCCGGCGAGGCGATAGATGGTCTGCTCGGACTGGTCCATCTCTTTCGCAAGCTGCCCGGCGAACTCCGCGAGCGCGGCGGCATCCACCCGGATGCCCTCGAACTCCATGTCCACGAGCACGGGAACCAACGGCGACTCCACCTCGTAGAACACCCGCTCCTGGCCCTTTTCCTTGAGCAACGGCTCGAGCGCCGCGCGAAGCTGCCAGGTCACGTCGGCATCCTCGGCGGCGTATTCGGCGACCTGCGCCACGGACACATCGGCCATGTTGATCTGCTTCCCCTTCAGGTCGCCGATCAACCTGGTGATGGGGATGGGCGTGTAGCCTAGATAAACCTCCGACAGGTAATCCATCCCGTGGCGCATCTCCGGCTCGATCAGGCTGTGGGCGATCATCGTGTCAAAGAGCTTGCCGCCCACCGCGATGCCGTGCCACTTGAGCACGCTCAGGTCGAACTTGAGATTGTGCCCCACCTTCTCGCTGCGGTCCGACTCCAGCACCGGGCGAAACTCCTCCAGCACGCGCCCCGCCTCGGCCGGGTCCTGCGGCACCGGCACGTAATAGCCCGTGTGCGGGGCGAAGGAGAAGGCCAGCCCGACCAGCCTGGCCTCCTTGGGATCAAGCCCCGTCGTTTCCGTGTCGAAGCAAAAGGAATCCAGCCCCTGCAAGGTCTGAATGAGCTTTGCCCGTTCCGCAGCCGTGCTCACCAGGTGATACTCGTGCGGCACCTCTGCAATCGTCTTCAGGTTCGCCGCGGTCCCGGGCGGTTGCTCCGGAGCGCTCCCGTCCCCGGGCGCAGCAGCGTCCGCAGTCATCGGGGTTCCTGCCGCGCCGGGCGGTTCGGAGCCCCCTGCGCCCGGGGACGGGCGCACTCCGTCGCCACGCCCGGGACGCGCCGATTCCCCCTCCGTCTCCCCGACCAGCACCAACTGCCCGGCGCTTTCGGCTTTCGGATTTCGGCCTCCGGATTTCCCTTGAGCGGCTCCCCATCCGGCCTTGAAGTCCTCGCCGAACAGGCGCCGCCCAATGGAGTTGAACTCGAACTCGACCATCAGCTCCCGCAGCTTCTCCTCGTTGGGAGGCTGCACTTGCAGGGCGTCCCATTCGACCGCGCACGGCACGTCGCAGATGATGGTCGCCAGCCGTCGGGACATCAGCGCCTGCTCGCGGTTGGTTTCCAGGGTCTGCTTCACGCGCCCCGTCAATTCCTCCGCGCGGGCCAGCAGGTTGTCCAGGGTGCCATACTGGGCGATGAGCTTGATCGCGGTCTTTTCCCCGATCCCCGGCACGCCGGGGATGTTATCCGAGGCATCGCCCATCAGCGCCAGCACATCCACCACCTGTTCGGGCCGCTGCACGCCCCAGCGCGCCTGGATTTCCGGCACGCCGAGAATCTCCACCCCGTCGCCGCTCCGCGACGGCTTGAAGATGAACGTGCTGGCATTGACGAGCTGGCCGAAGTCCTTGTCCGGCGTGACCATGTAGGATTCGAAGCCCTCCTTCTGCGCGCGCTGCACCAGCGTGCCGATGATGTCGTCGGCCTCGAAGCCGTCGCGGATGAGCACCGGGATGTTGAGCGCCTCGACCATGCGCCGGACATGCGGCAGGGCGGCGCTGAGCTCTTCGGGCATCGCCTGCCGGTTCGCCTTGTAGTCGGCGAACTCGACATGGCGCTGCGTCGGCGCGGCCGTGTCGAACGCAACCCCCAGGTGGGTGGGCTGCTGGTTCTTCAGGATGTCGAGCAGGGTCTGGGTAAACCCGTAAAGCGCGGAGGTGTTCAACCCCTGGGACGTGAGAATCGGGCGGCTGATAAACGCAAAGTGCGCCCGGTAAACCAGGGCCATGCCGTCGAGCAGGAACAGTTTCTTCGCCATGCAGAAAC
>JAPLUA010000203.1 GCA_026397855.1 Verrucomicrobiota bacterium
CGGCCAAGAATGTGCATGTGCTCACCGACGGAGAGGCTGCCGTCAATTTCAACGGCGGCGTTGTTGGCGACCAGGGTCCAGGTGGCGGCGCTGAAGCCGCCCTGGCCGAGGGCGTTGCCATCCTGGATCCGCACGATGCCGCCGTTGATCTGCCAGGGCCCAGCGAAGTTGTTGGAAGCCGTGAGGATCATGGTGCCACTACCATTCTTCACCACGGCACCCGTCCCGCTGATTTGGGCGGAGAAGCGGGTGCTGGCATTCGTGCCAGCCAGCGTCAGGCTGTTGGCACCCAGGTTCACCCCACCGCCAAGGCTGCCGCCGCCGGCGAGGGCGCCTATGGTTTCGCTGGCGTCAATACGGAGCACTGCGCCCGCGATGTTCGACAGCGTGACCCTGCAAAAGTCGGGGATGGCATTGCCATTGGTAACCGCCAGGAGGCCGGCGTTGAGATTGAGGTTGCCCGCAAACGTATCAATGCCGCCCAGAACCAACGTTCCCGCACCCTCCTTGCTCAGGTCCCCGCCGCCGGCAATGGCTCCGTTCACAGCCAGGGTGAGGCCGTTGGCGACATTCCAGCTTTGCGTTGAAAGCAGGCTGACATTCTGGTTGAGGGTCAGGCTTTGCGATGCGGCCGACATGTCAATGCCACCGGCGCCCAGGCTGAGGGTGGTGGCGCCATTGATGGCTACTGGCCCGGAAGGGTTGAGAATCTGCAACCCGTTCCAAGAGGTGTCGGTCCCCAGCAGTGTTGAGTTGGGACCGGTGACGGTGCTGTCCCAACGAGCCGTATTGGTGGCAGCGGGCGGCAAGCCGCCCACCCAGCTTTGTCCGTAAATGAGCGAGGCGGTGTTGTTCGCCTTGACGACGACGCCAGCAGCCGGCGCGGCCTGGTCACTCAGCACCCCAGTCACCTGGAAATCATCAACCCAGATGGATTGATTGCCGTTGCTCAGGGGCGCTCCGTCAATCTTGAACGTCATCCCGTTGGTAAAGAACTGCGCATTGGTGCCGGAGTTGAATCGCACGTCGGTGAAGTAGAGCCAGACATCCTGCCGCTCATCATAACCCCAAGCCTGGCCGGTGGGGTAGTATTGGTCGCGGCCGAGATTCCGGATCGCGACCCAGCCATTGGCTCCGTAATAGGAAACGGTCACGCCGGTCGCATTGTTGACGCCGTGCAATTTGTACCGGAAAGACACCCGCAGGCTGGAGCAGCCGCTGGGGTCGATCGGCATCTGGAGAGCGCCGTTTCCGCTGCCGTGGCTCAAGTTACACTCGGCACAATGGCTGGCGGAGTAGTACGTGCCCCCAACAAGGTCCCATCGGCACCCTGGCCCCCAGGCACCCGACCAGGCCGCCTGCTTGCCGCTTTCAAAGTCGTCCCGGGCGAGGCTGAGTTGGGTTTGGCCCGCCGTCTGGTAGCGATAGTTGAAGCGCCGGTCGGGAGCGCTGTCGCCGTTGATGCCAAAGTCGCTGATGTCGCCTGCGACCTGGTAGTTGTCGGCCCAGTGGAAATCAAAGCTGACGGGGTCCGCCGCGAGCCCGAGATCCGCGCGGGCGATGCGGACCATGAGCTTGTTGCCGCTCATCTTGTAAGGGAGGTTGCTGCGCAGGGTCGCCCAGCTCCAGCCATTGGTGGTCGTGGTGTTGCGGCTGAGGGTGGTCGTGGTTGCGCCCGCGCCGCCGAGGTTTACGGCGTAGTCGTAGCCTTCCCACCCGGTGGCATGATTCTGGTCCGTGTCGAGGAAGAGCACCATCCAGTTGTTGCTGGCGTGGGTAGTGATGTTCGAGGCGCACTGGGCGAGGAAGTAGATGTAGAAATCGTCGCGCGCCACCTTGAGCAAGGTGAAATCGTTACGGCCGGTCGTGTTGGTGTAGCTGCCGTTTTGCGACACAGAAGAGGGGAAGTTGCGCCAGACGGTATCGTTGACGGCATCGAAGAACAATGGCCCCACGTTGCTCCAGTCGGTGAAGTCACCGCCCACGTTGATGGTCTGCGGGGCGCTGGCGACAGGAATCGGGCGCACACCTTTGCGGAGGCGGTCTTGGCCGACCATCTGGAAGTAGTAATTGTCCGTGTGCCCGCCTTTCATCGGCTCGATGTCCCGGCTGTATTCCTCGTTATACTCGTCCACGAAGTAGAAGCCGTTCGCCGGGCACGGCTGGCCCAACATGTAAACCGCCCCGGCGGACGGGGATTGAAACGCGCCGGCGATCCATTCGTTCCAACTGGTAATGAACAGGAAGTCAGGGTCCAGCTTGAGCCCGAAATTCATCTGCTCGGCGAAGAAGAGTCCCTTGTCCTGGGTGCCGCTGACGGGCAGATGGTAATTATTGTAGGCCGGCTGGGTATGATTCGTGTAGCTGTGCCCGATGTTGGAGCTGGACCAGCCGCCGCAAGTGACCGGGGTTGATTCGGGATGATCGGCTGCATCGTGATAGCCAAACTGCTGCGGCGTCGTGGAATCAATCCAGGCCATCTTGTCCAGTCCGCCTTCCCAGGCCCACGACTGCCGCCAGGTAAAGTAATTCTGCACAGTGGCGGATGGAGCCGGGTCGGTTGGGTCCGCGCCATTGATATAGCCCAGCACCAACGGCTTTCCTTTCCAGTAGAACCAGAGGTCGGGATACTTGTTGGCCGCGTAAAAGGTGTTATAGACATAGGTGACCGTCGCGGCGCTGGCTGCGTGGGTGAGGAATACGATTTTGAGGTTGGTCTGGAACCCCTCACTGCGCATCTGCCGAATCATGTCGCACAGCGCATACAACTCGTTGTCGTAGGTAACGGCATTGCTGTAATCCATGATCAGCACATCCACCCCGGCGTGCGTGAGGAGGGCGATCTGGCGGCGCAGCATCCAGGGATCGGTGGGCATATAATAGCCCAGGGCCGGTTCGCCCCAATAGTAAGTGGCGGAGTATTGCTGGAAGATCGGGTTGTCGGCCCAGGGGTTCAGCGGGTTGGTATAGGGATGCGCGGCGATCCACCGGGACACGTCCCAGTTCGTGCCGGAGCCGTAGGCGGGGTAGTTGTGCCACAGAAAGTAGAAAGCCCCGATGGTCCGATTGGTGCGCGGATTGCCACACTCGGCGTTGCCCGGCAGCGTACGCCCCAGCGCGTCGGTGGCCACCCAGGTGTCCTCCATCAGGTCAATCATGGCCGCACCGGTGGTGAACGCCAGCACCAGGCCCCGCGCCACGGTTCCATCGGCAGCGACATTGTCCACGCGCCAGTAGTAGGTCGTGTTTGGCGTGAGCACCCCCACGTTGTTCGTTTGGGCGGCACCACGACCGAGGTAAACGCCCGGGGTATTTGTAATCGCGGCATAAACGGCGTTTGAACTGGTGCCGAAATAGAGGTCATAGCCCGCCACCCCTACTCCCTGGGGCCATCCCAGCACCATGGGGTTCGATTGGTCCATGGGCACCAACTGATTCGCGATGGGGTAAAGGAAACCGTTGGCCACCTGGAGCACGACGTAATGCGGCGTATCGGTCCGGACCGACACCGACTTGCCCGCCGGAACCTGATTGGGGATCCAGCCCAGGCTGTTGAGCGTGCCGGAATACCAGACGCTGGTGTAGTTGCCGGAAGACAAACCGCCAAGGTCGGTGAGGTTGAGTCGGCCGGCGAGAGTGAGGTTGCCATTGACCCGGATGAGTCCATTGCTTGGATTATTGGCCGCCCCGAGAGCGAAGGTGATGCTGGCATTTGTCGTCGTGCTGAGCGCGCCAACCGTGAACGTGCCGGAGCCATTGGTGCCCGGCAGCAGAGTGCCACCGTCCTGGACCGACACGGGACCCGTGATCACCCCCGTGCCTCCAAGAATGCTCCCGCTGATAACGGTGACCGTGCCCGGGCTGCTGATACGACCGTTGACCTGCAGGGTCCCCGCGTTGATGGCAGTGCCGCCGGAGTAGGTGTTGGTGCCGTTGAGTGTGAGCGTGTTGGGCCCATGCTTGTTCAGGCCGCCGGTGCTGGTAACGGTGCCATTGAGAGTCAGGTTCTTCAGGCAGTAGATGTCGCGCACGTTCAAAGCTCCCTGGTTCAGATAGATACTCCCATTGAGGGTAAGGTCGCCGGCCGGATTCGGCCCTACCTGCATCGA
>JAPLUA010000195.1 GCA_026397855.1 Verrucomicrobiota bacterium
GGCGGTTTGGAGGAATGACGGATTCATTGGCGGCGAGGCTGGCGTGGCGATTCCACATTGCAGTTGTTCATTAGGGCAGATTAATTCCTTGTTGCAACCAAGTTCTGTACGATTCTTGTTAAACATCTTACAATTCTTGCTGCTTCCTCATGGCCGAGCGGCCGGGCCGGCCGATCCAAGGAGTCCTTCTCCCAGAGCCGGGAAAGCGGCGCCGCGGGGGCGCAACTCACGTGTTCCGACGACATGCAACAATGCGGCAGGAGCGCGAACATTCTTGTCCGCCTCAGCCGTATATTGGCAAGCTCCAGGCGGACAAGAATGTTCGCGCTTCGATAACGTGAGTTGCGCCCCCGCCGCGGAACGGGCGGCGAAACTTCTTGGTCGGGGCGCAACGGCATACTATAGTTCCCGGCATGGTCCATGTTGGCATCGGTTACGACGTGCATGCCCTGGTTGAGGGGCGAAAGCTGATCCTGGGCGGGGTGGAGATCCCCCACCACAAAGGATTGGATGGCCATTCGGATGCCGATGCGCTGATGCACGCGATTTGTGACGCCATCCTGGGGGCCCTTGGGGAGGCGGATATCGGCCACTTTTTCCCCAACACGGATCCGCGCTGGAAAGGCGCCGCCAGCAGGGTGTTTCTGAGGGAGGCGGCCCGGTTGGTCGAGCTTCGCCGCGGCGGTATTGTGAATGTGGATGCGACCGTGATCGCGCAGGAGCCCAAAATCTTCCCGCATATCCAAGCGATGAAGCTGCGGATTGCAGAGGCGCTGGGACTGGCCCCCGAACGGGTCGGAATCAAGGCGACAACAAACGAGCGGATGGGGTTTATCGGACGGGAAGAGGGCATTGCCGCCATGGCGGTGGCCAGTGTTGATCTGCCCTGAATCGTTTTCGCCCACAGCCCAACCCAAGCCCAGGATACATGGCAAAAGCTGAAATCAGTTGGAAGCGGGAGACGCTGGAGGGGGTGCACCTCCAGATGTATGCCCATCATGTGGGCCGCGAATGGCGGTTCTTCATGCGGGAACGCCGCTTCGACCAGTGGCAGGCCGTCAAGGATCCGCCATTGGAGGATTGGCTGGAACTGCTCGACGCCGTCCAGCGCCGCATCAACCGCCGGCTGCTGCGCCCCGAGGAGGAGGGGCGTGTGAGAAAATCCATCCTTGAACGCTTCCCAGAGGCGAAGCTCGGCTGAAGGCGTGCGAGCCCCTCCCGCGCGATTGATTCAAGAAGCCCGCAGCATCGTAGCCGCCACTGCACGTTGGCTCGCTGTTCCTTCGCGGCACAAACCAGCCCCAACCAGCGTTGGCGGCTGCGGTTCAGGCAATCCAGCCGCCCATCGGCAGCTACATTCAGCAGAATGTCTCAAAACAGGACAGTTGCATGCCTTGTGGACGAAAACCCCCGTTCGAGCCATGCCGCCGCGGTGTGGGTGACGTGGCAACGGCGAGACCCCGGTCGCGGCACGGTGTGTCTCCCATGGGGACCGATCCCCATGGGAGACACACCGTGCCATCACCGGGGTTACACCCTGAACACGCCTCCGTTTGGGTCTGGGAATGGCCGAGAGCGTCGCCGCTCTGATGCGACCCTCAACGAATCGTTCGATTGGAGCGCGGACATTCCCGTCCGCTCGCGTGGTTCAGCCAACCCCCAAGCGGACAAGAATGTCCGCGCTCCGGAAAAACGTGAGATGCGCACGCCCCCATCCGTTGCCGCAGTTTTTGCCTGACAGGGGAGGCTACGGAGGTCTAGAGTCACACGGCATGCGCACACCGCCGGTGATCCTGATTTCGCCGAACATTGAGAAGAAGGGTGACGAGTTCGGCGACCTGTCAACCAGCCTTTCTGAGACCTACCAGCAAGCGCTGATGGGGGCTGGGGCGATTCCCCTGGCGCTGCCTGCCACGATTTCGCGGGAACTGATCGCGGAGTGCGTCCGCCGCTGCGACGGGGTATTGCTGACCGGGGGCGAGGACGTGGATCCGCGCATTTACGCCGACAGGTTGCCGGAACGGGTGCTGCGCGAATTGCTGCTGATTGACGAGGTTTTCCGGCAGCGCAAGCCGCTGCTGGCGATCTGCCGGGGACACCAGATCCTGAACGTTGCCCTGGGGGGCACCCTGGTTGCGGACATTCAAACCGAGCTGCCCAAGGCCATTAACCATCGGCGCATGGACCGGCGGAGCGAGGTTGTTCACGAAGCCCACTTGACAGAATCGAGCCTGTTGGCGAGAATAACATGCAGGAAGAGTTTGGGCGTGAACAGCACGCACCATCAGGGAGTGGGCCGGGTAGCCGATCCCTTGGAGGTCATTGCGCGGAGCGCTGATGGCGTCGTGGAGGGCATGCAGTTGAAGCAATGCCGGGCTGCGATGCTGCCGTTTCTCTTGAGCGTCCAGTTCCACCCGGAGCGGTTGGCCGGTCGGCACCCGGAACACCGGGCTATTTTTGAGGCTTTTGCACAGGCCTGCGTGCTGCACCGCGAAAGGAAACTATGAAGGGTAAAATTCTAATTGTTGATGACGAAGCAAAGTACCGCGAGGTGCTGCGCGGCTGGCTTTCAGGCGACTACGAAGTCGCCGAGGCCGATAGCGGGGCCGCGCTGCAGAAGGCGATGACGGAGGAGCAGCCCGACGTGGTGCTGTTGGACGTCAAGCTCGGCGACGCCGACGGGCTCGATTTGCTGCCGTCGGTCAAGAAGCGCTGGCCGGAAACCGAGGTCATCGTGCTGACCGGGGCGCCCAAGGACGACTCGGAGGCGGTGGCCTGGGCGGTCGAGGCCACCAAGCGGGGTGCGTTTAACTTCATCCGCCGGTCGGGCGAGCGGTTCGACGGCGCAAAATTCCTTGCGGACGTGACCAACGCCATGGAGCGCCGCCGCCAGACGGATGAGACAAGCCTGCTGCGCCGGGCCCTCGAGACGATGAGCGGCACCGCATCGCCGATTTTCCAGAGCGCTGCCATGCGCGATGTCGTCCGGACCATCGAGCGCGTTGCTGCCAGCGACGTGGCAATCCTGATCACCGGCGAGAGCGGCACGGGCAAGGAGGTGATCGCCGACCTGGTCCACGCCTTCAGCCCCCGCAGCAAGGGCCGGATCATCAAGATCAATTGCGCCGCGCTGCCGCGCGAGCTGATTGAAAGCGAACTGTTCGGGTCGGTGAGAGGTGCCTTCACGGGCGCGCACACCGACCGCGAGGGGCTGTTCCGCCAGGCCGAAGGCGGGACGCTGCTGCTGGATGAAATCTCCGAGATGCCCGTGGACACGCAGAGCAAGCTGCTGCGCGTGCTGCAGGACCAGGAGGTGCGGCCGGTCGGCGGCAAGACCAGCTACAAAACCAACTGCCGCCTGGTGGCCGCCACCAACCGCAAGACGGACGAGGCGATCCGGGATGGCAAGCTGCGCGAGGATCTGTTTTACCGCATCAGCGCCATATCGGTCCACCTGCCGCCCCTGCGCGAGCGACGCGAGGACATCATGCCGCTGGCCAATTCGTTCCTGAAGCGCTTTGCGGCCCAGGCCAACCGCGGGATCAAGGGGTTCACGCCAGAGGCAGTCGAGCGGCTGACCAATTTCGAGTGGCCTGGCAACGTGCGCCAGCTTCAAAACGAAGTGCAGCGCGCCGTCCTGCTATCCGAGGGCAACGAGGTGGGGCCGACCGATCTGTCCATCAGCAAGGCCAAGGTTCCCGGCGAGCAATCATCGGACACCAACTTCACCTTGCTGGAGGGCGTCGAGCGGAACGCAATCGTCCAGATGCTCAAGGACACCGGCGGCAACAAGCTGGAGACCGCCAAGCGCCTCGGCATCGGGCGCCAGACCCTCTACAACAAGATCAAGGCCTACGGGATCGAAGTCTGAGGACGGAGATACCTCGCAATCCCATCGCGGAACGCCACCGGGGCCAGGCCGAACAGTTCATTGGCCGGCTGCGGGTTCCCGATGTTGTCCTCCCGGAGCATGATCAGTTGATCGCGATTGAGCGGCGGCGCTTTTCCCAGCAGGCGGCCATACACCCATTCCAACAGTGCCGCTTGGCAGTTTGCCAGTCCCGACGGGATTCGTACCTTCCACCGCTTCCGGTGAAGCACTCCCTGGATCACGTTGAGCATGCCGACGAGCGTTAGCGTGTCCGCGCCGCAGAGGTCGAATGTCTGCCCGATGGATTTGGCTTCGCCGAGGGACCGCGCGAATGCCGACGCCACCGCCTCCACGGGGACCGGTTGCGGGGCCCGTAGATGAGCGAGGGGCGGAAGATTGTGAACCTCAGCCCGCTCGCGCGGACGATTTCCTCCGCGGCCCACTTGGTCTGGTGATAGCGCGAGGCCGCATGGGGCCGCGTGCCGAGGGCGCTCATCTGGACCCATCGCTTCACGCCAGCCCGTTGGGCTACGGCCAGGACGTTTTGTGTGCCCACCACATGGACGCGCTCGAACGTGCTTTCGCCCGCCTCGCTGATAATGCCTACCAGGTGAACCACCGCCTCCACCCCCTCCAACCCGTTGACCAGCGAAGCCGTGTCCAGAACATCGCCGGGGTGAACCTCGGCCTTGAATTCGGAGGCGAGCGCCCGCACCGGTCCCGACTTGGGGTTGCGGGCGAGAATGCGAACCGCGTGCCCGGCCCCAGATAGATGACGGACAACTTCGTTGCCCACAAAGCCCGTTGCGCCGGTGACGAAGACCTTCATGCGAATGACATGGCGATGCGGTGATGGAGTGAGCCGCCCGGGTTGGGCGGCAATCCGGCGTGCCGTTCAGTTCCTGAGCTCCTGCCGTACCAACTCCACCAGCGGTGCCATCGTGGACCGGCCGAACTCGAACTTGCAGCCGGCGGCGGCGAACAGCTCCGGCAACGGCCGCGAGCCGCCCAGCCCCAGCGACTGCTTGTAGTTACGGAGGGCAGTCGCCCTGCCGCGCCTCGAGTTGGCCCAGACCTGGAGCGCCCCGAGCTGGGCTATGCCGTATTCGATGTAGTAGAAGGGATTGAGGAAGATGTGCAATTGGCGATGCCAGAGGCTGGCCCGCGCCGCCTCGTGACCGGCCCAGTCGGCGGCTCCGCCAAAGCGGTCCATCAACTCCAGCCAGGCTGCCGTGCGCGCCGTGCGCGTGTGGCCGGGGTGCGTGTAGATCCAGTGCTGGAAGGCGTCCACCGTGGCGATCCACGGGAAGATGTTGATGATGCCCTCCAGGTGGGTCCGCCGCGCGCGATCGGCCTCCGGCGCGGCGTAGAAGTGCTCCAGGAACTCGTTGCCCAGCAGCTCCATGCTCATCGAGGCCACCTCGCAAAACTCAATCGGCGCGTTGCGATAGGGATACAGATCCTCGCCGCGCGCGGCGAGCGCGTGGAAGGCGTGACCGGCTTCGTGCAGCAGGGTTTCCACGTCGCGCTGGAGGCCCACCGCATTCATGAAGATGAACGGCAGGCGCGCTTCTGCCAACGTCGCCTGGTATCCGCCCGGCGCCTTGCCTTTGCGGTTGGCCAGGTCGAGCAGGCGCAGGGCCCGCATCTGCCGATACCCGTCCGCCAACTCCGGGTCGAGGTCGTCAAAGATCTTCTGCGTTCGCCCGACCATCTGCTCCACCTCCTCGAATGGCCGCAGCGGTGCCCGGCTCATCGGATCCACCGCCAGGTCCCAGGGACGGAGGGTATCCAACCCGAGCTGGCCCCGGCGCTGCGATTGCAGCTCGCGCACGACCGGCATGATCTCGGCCTCGATGGCCGCATGAAACTTGCCGCAGTCCTCGGGCGTGTAGTCGAATCGGCCGAGCTTGCGGAAGGCGAAGTCGCGGTAGCTGGCGAAGCCCGCGTTGCCGGCGATGCGCTCGCGCAGGCGCAGGAGCTGGTCAAAGGTCGTCTCAAATTGCTCCGCCTCCTGCAAACGGCGGTTGGCGACCAGCTCCCAGGCCTCCTGCCGCAGCGCGCGGTCCGGTTCCTCCAGGTAGCGGCCCATTTGGACCAGCGTCTTCTCCTCGCCGCGGAACGTCACGGTCAACGATCCGCTGAGCTTCTGGTATTCCTGGCCCAGCTTGGTCTCCTCGGTTTCGAGCGGAACATTCTCCGGCCGGAACAGCTCGACCTGAACCCGCATGTCCCGGTCCAAAACGTGGTAGCGGTCCCGGGACAGCGTTTCGCGGGCGGGATGGCTCAGATATGCCTGCGCCAGGCGGAATTGCCGGGGCTTGATCTGTGGCTCGACGTTCTCAACGAAATGAAGGTAGGCCTTCTCCGCCTCGGCGTTGTCGGTGTGGCACGTCATGGCGATGTAGCGCCTGGATGATTCCTCATCCAGCGCCGCGCTCAGCTCGCTCCAGTCCAGCAGCCAGGCTTCGATCCCGGGGGCGTCACATCGGGGAGCCCGGGCCTCGAGCTGGTCAAAGAGCGGCTGAATCCGCTCCCAATCCCCAAAATCAATCCCCGGCGGCACAAAGCGGCGCGGCTTGTGGGCGGGCAGGCTCGCAAACGGCAGTAAATCCATGCCCGCAGGATACTTCAACGCGTCGGATTGGAAACTGGATTCTGCTGCGGCCTGGGAAGGACAGGGCGGCGCAGGGATTGACATTTGCCGGAACTGCACAAGCTTAACACCCATTATGAATTGGATCACCAGCCCCGAAATCTGGATCGGTTTGCTCACGCTGACTCTGCTCGAGATCATACTGGGCATTGATAACATCGTCTTTATCTCCATCCTGGCGGGCAAGCTGCCACCGCACCAGCAGGCCAAGGCGCGGCAGACGGGCCTGGGACTGGCGATCATTACCCGCGTGATGCTGCTCTGTTGCCTGGCGTGGATGGTCCGGCTCACCACGCCGCTCTTTCACATCCCGTCCTTCGGCCTCCTGCCCGAACCCCATCAAGTCTCCGGCCGCGACCTGATCCTGCTTTGCGGCGGGCTGTTCCTGCTCTGGAAGAGCACGCGCGAGATTCACGACAAGCTCGAAGGCGAGGACGGCGAGGTCTCCAGCCGCGTCACCCCGAAGTTCGCCAACGTGGTGATCCAAATCCTGCTGCTGGATATCGTGTTCTCTCTCGACTCCGTGATCACCGCGGTCGGCATGGCCCGCCAGCTTGGCGTCATGATCGCCGCCGTCATCATCGCGCTCATCTTCATGCTCTTCTTCGCCGGCCGAATCAGCGACTTCATCCACCGGCACCCCACCCTGAAAATGCTGGCCCTGAGCTTTCTGCTGCTGATCGGCTGCGCCCTGGTCGCCGAGGGTTTCCACAAGGAAATCCCCAAAGGCTACATCTACTTCGCGATGGCCTTCTCCGTCGGGGTCGAAAGCCTCAACCTCCGGATGCGTGCCCGGCAGAAGAATCCCCCGATTGAGCTTCACCAGCCATACCGTTGATCCGGGGGCGGGCTAAAGGCGGGGCTTGATTTGGGGCGGGATCTGATCAGAATCGCCCCATGAACGACAATACTCTCCGCATTCCCCGCCGCGCCTTTCTCGCCACCGCCGCCACGGCCGCCACCTTCGCCATCGTCAAGCCCTCGATCGTGTTTGGCGCCGAAGCGAACTCACTTCTCGAAATCGGCCTGATCGGCTGCGGGGGGCGCGGGAGCTGGATTGCAAACCTGTTTGCCGAGTCGGGCAAGTATCGCCTGGCTGCCTGTGCCGACTATTTCCAGGACAAAGCCGACGCGGTCGGCGACAAGTTCAGGATTGACGCGTCGCGCCGCTACACCGGGCTGTCCGGCTACAAGCGCCTGCTCGACAGCAAGCTGGACGCGGTGGTAATCGAGACGCCGCCCTATTTTCACCCGCAACAGGCGGCCGATGCCGTGGATGCCGGCAAGCATGTTTACCTGGCCAAGCCCGTCGCCGTGGACGCGCCCGGCTGCCAGACAGTCGCCGATGCTGGCAAGCGCGCGACCGCCAGGCGCCAGGTTTTCCTTGTGGATTTCCAGACGCGCGCGAATAAGCACTTCCGCGAAGCCATCGGGCAGGTCCACCAGGGTGCCATCGGGCCGCTTGTCATGGCCGAGGCGTATTATCCTTGGTCGGGCGGCGGCCGCGGGACGCCGCCCTCGAAGCCCGAGGAGCAATTGCGCACCTGGTATTACGTGCTGCCCCTGTCGGGGGATTTCATTGTCGAGCAGAGCATCCACGCGCTGGACATGGCGACCTGGATCATCAACGCCGACCCGATCCTCGCGCGCGGCACCGGCGGCCACAAGGTGCGCCCCGCAAACAGCATCTACGACCACTTCGCCCTCGCCTACGAGTTCCCCGGCAACCTCACTCTCTCCTTCACCTGCATCCAGAGCATTCCCATGGTGAAGAACGAAATCCGCGTCCGCGCCTTCGGGGCTGGCGGCTTCATTGACGCGGACTACTACACCGGCGTCCTGCTGCGCGGGCAGGAAACCGCCGTCCGCGGCGAAGTCGGCGACCTCTACAAGGAGGGCACCGTGGTCAACATCAATGAATTCCACGATGCCGTCACCAAAGGCGACTGTTCCAACCCGACCGTCGCACCCTCTGTCCGGTCCAACCTGACAGCCATCCTCGGCAGGGAGGCCGCATACCGGCGCACCGAGCTGACGCTCAAGTCCCTCATGAAGCAGGGCCGGAAGCTGGAGCCGAACCTCGCGGGCCTCAAGGGTTAGTTTCCCGTTCGCCGCGAAAGCGGGGACGCCCGCCCGGTCGGCCGGAGGGGAAGAATGCGCTTGCCCTCATTGGCTTTGCAGTGCAAAGTGTATCCATGGATACGAACTGGGCGGCCGAGCACCTGCAAGTCATCCGCACCTTGATGGAGCGTTCCGCGGTTTATCGCCGGGCGCTGGCGCCCATCATGATATTCAACGGCATCGTCGGCCTGGCGGCCGCCGCGATCGGCTGGAAACTGGAGATTGGCGCACCGCGCGCCTTTGTGCTGTTTTGGACCGGAGTGAGCATGGTGGCTGTGGCGGGGTCGTTCCTGCTGGTGCGCCGGCAGGCGCTCAAGGAAACCGAGGCATTCTGGTCGCCGCCCACGCGGCGCGTCACGCAGGCGCTGCTGCCGCCACTGACCGCGGGGTTCATCATCAGCCTGGCGTTCGTGGTGACGGGGGCGGGGGCGGCCGACGGGAACCGAGGCGGGCCGCTGGCGCTGGCGTGGCTGCCGCTGAGCTGGGTTGTGCTCTACGGGTGCGCGTTTCATGCGGCCGGTTTCTTCATGCCCCGTGGCATGAAGATTTTCGGCTGGGCCTTCATTCTGGGCGGCTGCGGCCTGTTTGCTGCCGGCCTTCCGGCCGGTATGCCCCCGGCTGATTGCGCCCAGGCGATCATGGGCCTGTTCTTTGGCGGCCTCCACCTGGCATACGGTGTGTATCTCTACTTCACCGAGCGGCGCGGGAATGCCACGTGAACCCGGAACCCTTCCTCCAACTCGATCGTGTCATCCACGAGAAGGGGCGGCTGGCCATCATGTCCATGCTCGCCGCCTCCCCGGAGCTTTCTTTCACCGAGATGCGCGACACCCTCAGCATGACCGACGGCAATATCACCACCCACATCCGCACCCTGCAGGAGGCCGGCTACCTGTCCATCACCAAGTCCTTCCAGAACAACCGCCCCCTGACCACCTGCGCCCTCACCGCCGCCGGCAAGAAGGCCTTCGCCGGCTACATCAACCTGCTGGAGCAGATCATCCGGCAGACCAAACCTGAATAGACCATGGGATTGAACGGAATACAACCGGCGCGGTCATATACTTTGTGATACAAAGTCAACGCATCCGCAACCTGGGTTTATGAGAATCCTCCGCGCAGAACACCTGGGCATGTGCTTCGGCGTCCGAGACGCCATCGCGCTGGCCCTCAAACAATCGCATCGGGAGCCGGCCACCGTTCTGGGTGACCTGGCGCATAACGAGACGGTGCTCGCCGACCTGCGGGCGCAGGGGATCCGGATCGTGCAGCAGGTTGGCGCGGTGGAAACCGGGACGGTGATCATCACCGCGCACGGTGCCTCGGAGGGGGTGAAGGGGATCGTGCGCCAGCGGGGCCTGCACCTGGTGGATGCCACATGCCCGCTGGTGCGCGCAGCGCAGCGCGCCGTGTCGAGCCTCGCCCGGGCCGGCTTTCACCCGGTTGTGGTGGGCAGGCGCGACCACGTCGAGGTGCGCGGGCTGACGGAGGACCTGGAGGCATTTGACGTGGTGCTGTCGGAGGCGGACGTTTTCGAGCTGAAAGAGCGTCCGCGCTTCGGTGTGGCGGCGCAGACGACGCAGCCGATTGAGAAGGTGCGGGCCCTGGCGGAGCTCATTCGCCGGCGTTTTCCCGCCTCGGAGGTGCGGTTCATTGACACCGTTTGCCAGCCCACCAAGCAGCGCCAGAACGCCGCAACCGAGCTGGCGCAGCGGTCGGACGTGGTCATCGTGATCGGCGGGGCGCGCAGCAACAACACGCAGGAGCTGGTTCACGCCTGCAGGCGCCACTGCCCGCGGGTGCATCATGTGCAAACGGCCGGCGATCTGCGGGAAGCATGGTTTGAGGGCGCGCAGACGGTCGGGCTGACAGCGGGGACCTCCACCCCGGACGCCTGCATTCGGGAGATCGAGCAATGGCTTGCCAGCCGGTGCGGGAGTTTCGGCGTTGGCTGTGCCTGTCATGGCCCCCACCCGCTCGCTTCAGCCTCCCAAACATTGAGCAGGGCGCCCTCGCAGACGGTCCAACCCTGATTACTATGAAACTGTTCAGGCTTGCGTTCCGGCGCGAAACGGCGATACCGGTCCTTGCTTTGATGGCCGCCTCCGGTGCCAGCGTGGCGCTGGTCTTTGCGCGGGTCATCTCCACCGGCAACCTTCGTTACTTGTTCCTGGTCTGGAATCTCTTCCTGGCCTGGATTCCGATGGTGTTTGCCTTGCTGGCTTGCGAGAAATATCGCAGCGCCTCGGCGCGGGATTGGCGGTTCCTGGGCCTTGCCGGAGCGTGGCTGCTGTTCTTCCCCAATGCGCCCTACATCTTCACCGACCTGATTCACCTGACGACGCGCTACTTTCCGCATTTCTGGGTGGACCTGATCATTATTCTGCTGTGCGCGCTCACCGGCCTCGTGCTGGGTTTCGTATCGCTCTACCTCATGCAATCGGTTGTGGCCCGTGTGCTGGGCCGGGCGGCGGGCTGGCTGTTTATCGCGGCGGTGGCGGTCTTGAGCGGCTTCGGCATTTACCTGGGGCGCTTCCTGCGCTTCAACAGTTGGGATGTGCTGTTCAAGCCGCGGCAGCTTTACCATGACATTGGCAACTGGGTCGCCAACCCCCTGGCGAACCCGAACGCACTGACCTTTCCCGCCCTTTTCGCTATGTTCCTGTTCATCACATACCTGATGCTTTACGCGCTGACGCACCTGCACGAAACCCAGCCGGTGGCGGCGCTGGACGTGAAAGGGCTCGGCGGCATGAGCCGGTGAGACGGCTCGCCAGCGCGGCGGGGCGGATTTTCATGGCCAAAGGAATATGCGGCGATAGACTTGAATATGGTTAGTCAACGATGGCGGCCGGTGTTTTTTATTGTGCTGGCGCTCCTGGCCATCTGGCTGGTCGCTTTAGCCGGATACAGGATTGCCAAGAGCACCAAGATGACTGCGGAGAAGGTGAAGACCTACGCGGCGTCTGTTGATCTGAGCAAGCTGAGGGGAGACGCGCGGGCTAGGGCGATCCAGGATCTGGCGGACAAGCTCAACGCGCTGTCGCTGGAGGAGCGGCGCAAGGCGCGCATGGAGCGCCTGTCCTGGAGCTGGATCAATGCGATGACCGAAGATGAGAAGGCGCAGTTTATCGAGGCCACCATGCCCACCGGTTTCAAACAGATGCTGGCGGCATTTGAACAGATGCCGGAGGAGAAGCGGCGCCGGTCCATTGACGATGCGTTGCGCCGGCTTCGCGAAGCCCGCGACCAGCCTGCGGGCGCCCCCCGCGGCGGAAACCGCGCCGGCACCAATGGCCCCCCCGTGATGAGCGACGAACTCCAGGCGAAGATACGGACTATCGGCCTGAAGACGTTTTACAGCCAGAGCTCCGCGCAAACCAGAGCAGAGATGGCACCGGTCCTGGAGGAACTCCAGCGGGTGATGGAGAGCGGAAGACCGTTCCGCAACCGGTGAAAGCATGTCCGCAACCAGCCACGGGAGGCGATGTTGCCGCAGCAGGAACAAGGCGTCCGACGGCGTCCGGCGCATTCACGCTGATCGAGCTGCTGGTCGTCATCGCCATCATCGGCATCCTAGCGGCTCTGCTGCTGCCGGCGCTGGCCCGGGCGAAGGAAAGCGCGCGTGCCACCGCGTGCCTGAGCAATCTGCGGCAGGTCGGCCTCTCGCTTCAAATCTATGTGGGGGACAACCGCAACCGGCTGCCGGTTATGTGTGACCTTTACCCTGGCGTCACCAATTTCCAGCCCGGGACCGAGATTCCTTATCTCGGACCGGACCAGGCGCTCTCCAATCATTTGGGGACCCTGAATGTGCTGCGTTGTCCGTCCGACAAGTGGGCTTCGGACCAGAAGCCGCCGTTTCCCGAAAAGGAATTGACCTACTTCGTACAGACCGGCTGCAGCTATTCCTGGAACGACCTGCTCAACGGGCAGGACGCCGAGAACCTGAGCGCGCTCGGCTTGAAATTTGACTCGCACCAGATGCCGCTGATGTTCGACAAGGAGAAGTTCCACGCCGCCCGGGGCGATAACAAGGCAAAGAACTTCCTCTACGCCGACGGCCATATCAAGAACCTGCTCACCATCGAGGGCACCATCAAACCGCGCCAGTGATTCAACTCAAGAGCCTATACAAGAAGTTCGGTCCGCGCATGGCCGTGGACAACCTGACCCTGCGGGTGCCCGCGGGCGAGATCTACGGGCTGCTCGGACACAACGGCGCCGGCAAGAGCACCGCCATCGGCATGATGCTCGGGCAGGTCTGGCCGACGAGCGGCGAGGTCAAAATCTGCGGCCACGATGTCACGGCCCGCCGGCGGCAAGCTCTGCAAAAGGTCGGCGCCATCTTTGAAAGCCCGGCCTTTTACGATTATCTCAGCGGGCGGCGGAACATTGAAATCCTCACTTCCTATACCGCGGCTACCCCGCCCGCGCGAGTTCGGGAGGTGATTGAGTGGGTTGGCCTGAGCGGGCGCGAGGATTCCAAGGTAAGAACCTACTCGCACGGCATGAGGGCGCGGCTGGCCCTGGCCCAGGCGCTGCTGCCGCACCCGGAGCTGCTCATCCTGGACGAGCCGAGCGACGGCCTCGACCCGGAAGGCATCCACGAGATGCGCCAGACCATTCTCCGGCTGCACCGCGACCTGGGGCTCACCATCCTGCTCTCCTCCCATCTGCTGAACGAAGTCGAGCAGCTCTGCACGCGCATCGCCGTGTTGAACCAGGGGCGGATGGTCTTTGAAGGCACGATGGCCTCCACCAAGCAGCGCGAGCGCTGGGTGCGGCTCAAGGTCGGGGATTTCCCCTCCGCGGTCAGCCTCCTGCGCGGGGCGCAACTGATTAAAGGATCGCGCGAAGGCAGGCTGATCTCCCTGGATGAGGGAGTCAGCACCGACCGCATCGTCAAGCTCCTGGTGGAGCACAGCCAGCCGGTCTATGAAATCGCCTCAGAGGAGGAGACGCTCGAAGATTTCTACCTGGGCCTCATGAACGGCCAAAGGGAGGTCAAATGAGTCAAATAACCATGCAACTCATGCATCTCATGTAACCGTGCAACCCATGTTCTACCTTCACTTTCGCAACGAACTCTGGAAGCTCTTCGGGAAGAAGCGCACCTATATCGGCTTCGGCGCATTCCTCGTGGTGCAGACCGGGATGCTGCTCATGTTTCGCTTTGGGCATGTGCGCGCCGACATGGAGCGCGTCCTGGCCGGGAACGGGTATCTGGCTGAGGAGTATATATCTGCCCTCACGGTCGCAGTCATCATGCTCATTCCGCAAGTGGCCTTGTTGATGCCGCTCTACGCCACCCTGGTCGGCGGCGACATGGTGGCCAAGGAGGCCGAGGAAGGAACCTTGCGCATGATCCTGTCCCGGCCGATCTCGCGGTTCAGGCTGCTGCTCATGAAATGGCTGACCGGGATCGTCTTCGCGACTTTGCTGGTGCTGGTGCTGGGCGGAACCGCCCTCTGCCTGGCCCGGATCTGGTTTCCCTGGAAAGGGATGTTCGTATCCTGGCCCGGGATCGGGTTCAATGTCCTGAGCGTTGGCACAGGCTTCTCCCTCTACCTCTGGTCCCTCACCTTCATGGCGGTGAACGCCAGCGTCGCGGTTGGACTGGCTTTCATGTTCTCCTGCTTCAACATGAAGCCCGCCGCCGCCACCATCCTCGCCCTTTCCGTGCTGTTTGTGAGCATTGTGATGGAGAACATCCCGTTTTTTGAGTCCTATAAGGAGTGGTTCCCGACCTACCACTTCAACACCTGGATCCGGATCTACTCGCAGCCCACGCCGTGGGACGCCGTGGGTCAAGCATTGTGCATCCTGCTGGCCATGAACCTGACCACCTTCCTCGTCGGGGCGGCAGCCTTCCAGGCCCGCGACATCAAATCGTGA
>JAPLUA010000142.1 GCA_026397855.1 Verrucomicrobiota bacterium
GGCCGCTACGGGGGCAATACCGTAGTGCTACCGGGGCACTACCGTTGGAACACGCTTGGAGCGCCGGGGAGGCACGGCAGTAGGGGCGCCGGGAAGGGCCTTGGCGCCGTTTGTTACATTGTCAACCTGGGCGCGCAGCCTGGGAATGTTACAAACGGCTCCAATGGGCTGCACGCGGATCGGGGGGCGGACAAGAATGGCCGTGCTCCGTTCATCCAGTGGTGACAGTCTTGGAAAAACCTAAGACGCGCACGAATTCTATCATGCGCGGAGTTTTCGCTTGCACTTCTTCCCGCATCCCAGCACAACAAGTCCATGCCAATTCTACCTGGCCGGCTCAATGCCGGCGACACCATCGGGATTGTGGCCCCCGCCAGCGCGCCACCGGATCCGAAGAGCGTTGACTGCTCCGTCGCGGCCCTGGAACGTCTCGGCTTCAAGGTCAATCTTGCGCCCAATGTTCGCAAACGGTGGGGTTTTCTGGCCGGGACCGACCGGGACCGGGCCAACGACCTGATGGGGATGTTCACCGACCGCAAGGTCAAAGCCATCCTTTGCGTCCGGGGAGGCTACGGGGCCTCGCGACTCCTTCCGTTGCTTGACTACCAGGCCATCCGGGCGAACCCCAAGATCTTCATCGGCTACAGCGACATCACCTCGCTCCATTGCGCCTTTTTGGTGAAGGCGAATCTCGTCTCCTTCCATGGACCGATGCTCAACTCGGACTTTGTGAAGAAGGACATGCCCGACTTCACGCTGGTGAGCTTCCTGAAGACCCTGATGCAGCCTTCCGCCCCGGGGAGCATTTGCGATGGTTACCGGAGGAAGACCGTCAAGGTTCTGCGCCGCGGGGTCGCCTCCGGCCCGCTCATGGGGGGCAACATCACCCTGGTCTGCGCGGCGCTCGGAACTCCCTACCAACCGGAGTTCAGAGGCCGGATCCTGTTCTTCGAGGACGTGGATGAAGCGCCCTACCGGTTCGACCGGATGCTGACCCAGCTTCTCAACGCCGGACTGCTCCAGCAGGTTGCCGGGGTCGCCATCGGCATCAATGCGGGCTGCAAAGATCCCAAGGCCGCTCGGGCCAAAGAATACCGGCAGACTCTGGAGGATGTGTTCCGCGAGCGCCTGTTGCCGCTGAAGGTGCCCATCGTTGCGGGCCTGCCCTTTGGCCATATTCCCCTGAACGCCACGCTGCCGGTGGGGGTGCGCGCCACCCTGGATGCCGTCAAGGGAGATCTCCTGATTACCGAGCCAGCGGTGAAATAGACCTTGGGATCATCTGCCGGGGAGAGCCTTCGGCTTTCGGATTCTAATCCTCCCGGCCCGCTTCATGGACGCGGATGAAGCGCCGCAGGAGAATCAGGCCAACGGGCGCGATGGTGGCGATGAGGCCGATGACGAGCCACATCGTGCCTGAATGCCGCGCGCCGACTTCCGGGCAATATTTGGCCAGCAGCCGGAACGAAACCGTGCCGACGAGCAGCTTTGCCAGCAGGAATGGGATATAGGAGAGAGCCGCGTAGGAGGCTTCCTGCCCCTTGGGCGCGATGGCGGCCGCGTATTCATACACGCGCGGCGAGTAGAAGGCTTCACCAAATGACATCACGACCACAAAGATCGTAATCATCGCGTAGTACGGATGCACGTCTCCCACCAATCCCAGGTAGCCGTGCCCGATCCAGCGCATGACGAACCCATCCGCGATCGGCTGAAACCACGCTGCGGGCAGCGCCATAATGAAGACCGACAGGGCCGAGATAACGCTCCCCACAATCACCATGCGATACGCGGAGAAACGCTGAGTCATGGCCCCCATGAACGGCACGAGGAAGACGATCACGATGCTGTTGATGGCCATGAGGCGGCCCACCGGCGCACCTTTTCCCAGCTCCCGGATGCCAAACGTCGGAAACACGTAGTCCATCTGCATGAAGATCAGCTTGAGAAACGCAATCAACATCAGAAACGCCAGCAGGCGGTAGAATCCGGATTGCTGGACCAGGTTGCCAAACAGCTTCACCGTCGCCTTCGCGCTCTCGCTCACCGTTCGCCAGAATGAGCTCCAGAGATTCGCGCCCACCTGTCTCGGCGCTTCGGGCGTGAATTGGATGCCGTCGTCCGTAACTTCGACGCCGCGGCGGATGAAGTAAACGACCGGCAGGATGGCGATCTCGATGACCAGGGCCGCGAAGAACAACATGCGATAGGTGGTTAACTGGCAGTTCACCAGCGGCAGCGTGATCTGCCCGCGTTCGCCCAGGCGGTGTCGGAAATAATCGAACAGAAACGCCGCGATCAGGAAGCCGAGGTTCATGATCGTGTAAAAGAGCGAGTAGGAAACGGAACGCTGTTGCGTGGTCGAGTATTTGCGCACGGCGGCCACCAGGACCGGCGTCCCGAGCGCCTCGCCGATGGCCAGCGGGAACAGCCCGGCAGCCAGCGCCACCCATTTGATCGTGGTGAAGGCCATTACCGCACGCGCCACCACGCAAATCCAGACGCCGAGGAAGAACGTCCGGCGCAGCCCGATGGCGTCAGTCAGCGAACCGACCAGCAGCGTGACGATCGTCATCGAGATGGTCCACGCCGCCACGACACTGCCGGCGCTCACATCGCCGTAGCCAAAATCCGAGATCAACCACA
>JAPLUA010000413.1 GCA_026397855.1 Verrucomicrobiota bacterium
CCCACCTTTCACCCGGCCCGGGAGGAAAACCTCATCTCCGCGCGGCGCGCCCAGGCAACGCAGGCGGGGCTGGATCCGGACTATGTGGAGGATCTGTTCCGGACCATGCTCCGGCATTCGCGCGTGGGACAGCTGAACACGCTCAGCCGCCGCAGCGTCCGGCCCGGCGCCAAAGTGCTTATCGTGGGCGGGATGGGGAACATGGGGCGATTCCTCTCCAACTGGTTTAGCCAATCCGATTACGAAGTCCGGATCCTGGACCGCGACGACTGGGCCGAGGCCCGATCGCTCGCCGCCGGGATTGACCTTTGCCTGCTGGCCGTGCCGATTGACGCCACGCCCGCCGTGGCCCGCCAGATCGGCCCGCACCTTCCGGCCGGCTGCATCCTGGCCGACATCACCAGCCTCAAGCGCGCTCCCCTGGAAGCGATGCTTGAGAGCCACGCAGGCCCGGTCATCGGCCTCCACCCGCTCTTCGGCCCGGCCACCGTGACGATGGACAAGCAGATCGTGGTGATGTCTCCGGGCCGCCAGAGGGCCGAGTGCCAGTGGTTTCTCGACCAGCTCTCGCTCTGGGGCAACATCCTCGTGGAAACCGCCGCGGACGAGCACGATGAGCTGATGGGGATCGTGCAGGCCCTCCGCCACTTCGCGACGTTTGCCTTCGGCCAATTCCTCTACTCCCGGGGCGTCCCCATCGCGCGCACGCTGGAGCTTTCCAGCCCGATTTACCGCCTGGAGCTGGCCATGGTGGGCCGGCTCTTTGCCCAGGATCCGGCCCTTTACGCCGAGATCGTTTTCGCCACGCCCGAACGGCTGGCGCTGCTGAAGGATTTCATCCAGTCTCTCCAGCAGAACATGGACCTGGTCGAGCGCGGCGACAAAGCGGAGTTCAAAGCCCGCTTCCGCGAGATCGCCGAGTGGTTCGGCCCCTTCAGCGAACAAGCCATGCGCGAAAGCACCTTCCTCGTCGAGAAGCTGGTGCACCGGTTCTGAGGCCTTAAGAACGCCGGCCCACCGCCGGCGCTTTGTTTCTCTGCCGCCGTGGCGCTGACGCATTGCAATCCAACCCCGGTCCCCATGCCTTCCGGAGCATCCAAAGGTGAATCCCCCCGGGACTGCCGCATCCCCCGGTGAATCGCATGCCGCCAACGGTCATCCGGTCTTTCGCGCTGGAACGGCGCCTGGCACTGGCGCTGGTCATCTGCGGCGCGCTGGGCGCCTTGGGCTGGCTGTGGCACGGATGCGTCCGCCAGCCCGAGGTTTACTTCCTGCCCCCGCACGCGCCGGCGGAGTGGATTACCTACCCTGCCGGCGCGCGCGCCTCGGTGCATCCGCGCCTGGAGATGGGCACCCTTTTCAAGCGTTCCTTCACCTTGGAGCAGGCCCCGGCGAAGGCTTCATTATCCATCGCCGGCCTCCGGCACTACACGCTGTTGATCAATGGGCAGGAGCCGGCCACCCTGGTGCGCCGCGGGCGGAACTGGAAGGACCCCGACCAATTCGAGGTGAGCGGGAATCTGCGCGCGGGGGAAAACCAGATCGCCGTCGCCGTGCGCAACACCAACGGTCCGCCCGTCCTGTGGCTGGCGCTGGACGCGGGCGGCTTGCGGTTGAACAGCGACGAGACATGGCAGGCCTGTTACGGGGGCGCGGCGTGGCGCCAGGCGCGCCTGGCGGCCAGACCCAAGGCGGCGATCCCGGGGAGCGCGATTTGCGGCGGCGAAGAGCCGTGGGCCGGCTTTCGGGAGCGGTGGCTGACGCTGCTGCTGTTTGCGGTGCTGTCCGGGGCGGTTTACGCGTTTCTCCCGGCCTTCCGCCGTGATCTCCTCGGCCCGGCGTGCCTGGCGGCATTCTGGGTGGCGCTGTTTGCCAACAACCTGGGCGTGCTGCCGAACCTGGTGGGATACGATGTGGATGGGCACATCGCCTATATCCACTATATCCAGGAGCATCATTCACTGCCACGGGCAGACGAGGGATGGGAGATGTTTCAGCCGCCGCTGTATTATCTGCTGGGCGCAGGCCTGCTGGGCGCGCTATCGCTTGCGGTGACCCAGGACGCCGGCGTGATGGCCCTGCGGGTGATGGGGCTGCTGACCGGTGTTGGGCATTTTGTCCTGGTCTGGGCGAGCCTGCGGCTGCTATTCCCCGGCGACCGATCCAAACCGAGGTGGGGGCTGCTCATGGCGGCGGCTTTGCCGCCGGTCCTTTACCTTTCGCAGTATGTCTCCAATGAAGGGCTGGCAGCGGCGATGGTAAGCGCCTGCGTCTATCTGACACTCCGGATGCTGCGCCAGGAGCACATTTCCTGGAAAGCGTGGACCGGGCTGGGCCTCTGCCTGGGCGCGGCTCTCCTGACCAAACCCACCGCCCTCCTGGTCATTCCAGCCGCTGCAGGCGCGCTCCTCCTGCGCGAAAGGCAGCAGGAGGAAAGCAGAAAGCAGAAATTAGAAAGCAGAAATGCTGAAGGCACATCCCCTCCCCTGCCCCACCTTTCACGTTTCACGCATCACGCATCCCGCATCACCCTCCTCCTGACCCTCTGCCTGGCCGTCTGCGGCTGGCACTACGCGCGGCTGTGGATGCAATACGGAAATCCCCTGATTGGCGTATGGGATCCACGGCTGGGGTTTTCGTGGTGGCAGGACGACGGGTACCGGACGGGCGGGTTTTACCTGCGGTTCGGCGCGGTGCTGGCGCATCCGTGGTTCAGCTCGTTCAGGAGCTTTGCGGACGGGCTTTATGCGACGCTTTGGGGAGATGGCCTGCTCGGGGGCATGGCCGATGCCGTGGCCCGCCCGCCGTGGAACTACGACCTGATGGCGGCGGGTTACTGGCTGGCGTTGCTTCCCATGCTGGCTGTGGCAGCCGGGGCCGTGCTGGCGTTGGCGAAGTTTTTGAGGCAGCCCTCGGCGGAGTGGTTTCTCCTGCTGGGCCTGGCCTTCCTGGCCGGACTGGCCCTCGTTCACATGTCCATCTCCCTGCCCTACCAGTGCCACGTGAAAGCATTCTATGGCCTGTGCGCGCTGGTTCCCCTGTGCGCCTGCGGCGCGTGGGGCCTCGACGCCCTTTGCCGGCGGAGCGGAAAGCTGCGGCCGGTGATCTGCATCCTGTTCGGGCTGTGGGCGATCAACAGCTACGCCGCATTCTGGATTCCGCGATCCACGGTCGCCGCGCAGCGCTCCCGGGCCCACTCGCTATGGAAAGAACACCGGCAGCCCGAAGCGGTGGAATCGCTGAAGGCGGGACTGGCGCGCGATCCGAATCCAGGCGCCGAAGCGCAAGCCTTCCTGGCGTATCTTCTCATGGAGACCGGCGAGACGCAGGAAGCCGCCCGGCTGGTGGCCGCGGCCTTGCAGCAGGATCCCGACGAGCCGAAGGGTCACATGGTGACCGCCGCCCTCCTGACCCGGGAACAGCGGTTCGACGAGGCGATCGAGCATGCGCGGCGGGCGGTGGAATTGGCCCCGGACAGCGAGTCGGCCTACGAGCAGCTTGCCTCGCTGCTGATCGGCCGCGGGAGAACCGAGGAGGGGATCGCAGCCGCCCGGGAAGGGCTTGCTGCGGCTCCGTTCAGCGCGGAATTGCGCTTCGATCTGGGCACTGCCCTGGCCTTGCGCGGCGAGACGGCCGAGGGGATCGAGCAGTTGCAACTGGCCTGCGGCATCAAGCCCAAATGGGCTGAGCCGCGGTTCCTGCTGGGGTCAACCCTGGCAAAGCAAGGCAGGCTTGAAG
>JAPLUA010000661.1 GCA_026397855.1 Verrucomicrobiota bacterium
CACAAGTTTGACCTCAAGCTGGTCAACCCCGCGAACAAGCGCAAGTTTGACATCATCGTCGTCGGCAGCGGCCTGGCCGGCGCGTCGGCCGCCGCATCGCTGGCCGAGCTGGGGTACCAGGTGAAGTGCTGCTGCTTCCAGGACCGTCCCCGCCGCGCCCACAGCATCGCCGCCCAGGGCGGCATCAACGCCGCCAAGAACTACGCGAACGACGGCGACAGCATTTACCGGCTCTTCTACGACACCATCAAGGGCGGCGACTTCCGTGCGCGCGAGGCGAACGTTCACCGTCTTGCGCAGGTGAGCGTGAATATCATTGACCAGTGCGTGGCCCAGGGCGTGCCGTTCGCCCGTGAATACGGCGGACTGCTGGCCAATCGCTCCTTTGGTGGGGCGCAGGTTTCCCGCACCTTCTACGCGCGCGGCCAGACCGGCCAGCAGCTCCTGCTGGGCGCCTACCAGGCCCTGAGCCGGCAGATCGGCCTCGGCGCGGTGAAAATGTATCCGCGCACCGAGATGCTTGATGTGGTGGTCATTGACGGCCATGCCAAGGGCATCGTCGTCCGCGACCTGATCACCGGCGAAATCTCCTCGCACGCGGGCGATGCCGTCGTGCTGGCCACCGGGGGCTACGGGAACGTGTTCTTCCTGTCCACCAACGCCAAGGGCTGCAATGTCACCGCCACCTGGCGCGCCTACAAGAAAGGCGCCTTCTTCGCCAACCCGTGCTACACGCAGATTCACCCGACGTGCATCCCCGTCAGCGGCGACCACCAGTCCAAGCTGACCCTCATGTCCGAGTCCCTGCGCAACGACGGCCGCGTCTGGGTGCCCAAGCGCAAGGAGGATTGCGGCAAAGCGCCCGGCTCCATCGCCGGGGCCGACCGCGATTACTATCTCGAACGTAAGTAGCCGAGCTACGGCAACCTGGCGCCCCGTGACATCTCGTCGCGCGCGGCCAAGGAGGCCTGCGATGCCGGCCGCGGCGTCGGCCCCGGCGGGCTGGGTGTCTATCTCGACTTTGCCGACTCCATCAAGCGGCTGGGGGAGAATGTCGTCCGCGAGCGCTACGGCAACCTGTTCGACATGTATGAGAAGATCACGGGCGAGAACGCCTACCAGGTGCCGATGCGGATCTATCCCGCCGTGCATTACACCATGGGCGGCACCTGGGTGGATTACAATCTCATGAGCACGCTTCCCGGCCTGTTCGTGCTTGGCGAAGCCAACTTCTCCGATCACGGCGCGAACCGGCTGGGCGCCAGCGCGCTCATGCAAGGGCTGGGCGACGGCTACTTCGTGCTGCCCTACACCATCGGACACTACTTCGTCAGTTCCAAGCAGCCAAAGCCCTCCGCCAGCCATGCGGAGTTCAAGAAAGCCGAAGCCGACATCAAGGCCTTCACCAGCCGCCTGCTTTCCATCAAAGGCAAGCGGACCCCGACATCCCTGCATCGGGAGCTGGGCAAGCTGCTCTGGGAGAAATGCGGCATGGCGCGCAATGAGGCCGGCTTGAAAGAGGCCCTCAAGCGCATCCCCGAGCTGCGCGCGGAATTCTGGAAGAACGTCAACGTCACCGGCGAGGGCGGCGGCTTGAACCAGAGCCTGGAATACGCCGGCCGCGTGGCCGACTTCATGGAGTTTGCCGAGCTGCTCTGCCTCGATGCGCTGGAGCGCCGCGAATCGTGCGGCGGCCATTTCCGCGAGGAGTTCCAGACCCCGGACGGCGAGGCCCAGCGGGACGACCAGAACTTCGCCTACGCCGCTGCCTGGGAATACCAGGGCCCGGACAAAGCGCCCGTCATGCACAAGGAACCCCTTGTCTATGAAGAAGTCCACATGAGCACCCGCAGCTACAAATGAACCGGCCATCCCTAGTAGCGCAAGCTTCCAGCTTGCAGCGCCGGGCGAGCTTCCAGCTCGCCCCGTCCACCTGACCAACGACCCATGAACCTGACTCTCAAAGTTTGGCGGCAGAAGAACGCGAATACCCCCGGCCGGTTCGAGACCTACCAGGCCCGGAACATCATCCCGGACATGTCCTTCCTGGAGATGCTCGACGTGGTGAACGAAGACATCCTCGCGCGCGGGGAAGAGCCCATCGCCTTTGATTCCGACTGCCGCGAGGGGATTTGCGGCATGTGCTCGCTCGTCATCAACGGCGCCCCGCACGGGGGCCACCGGGGCACCGCCTCCTGCCAGAACCACATGCGGCATTACAAGGATGGCGACACCATCACCATCGAGCCGTGGCGAGCGAAGGCCTTCCCGATCATCAAGGATCTGGTCACCAACCGCAGCGCCTTCGACCGCATCATCCAGGCCGGCGGCTTTGTTTCCGTGAACACCGGCGGCACGCCTGACGGCAACGCCCTGCCGGTGCCAAAGACCGACGCGGACCTGTCGATGGACGCCGCCGCGTGCATCGGTTGCGGCGCCTGCGTGGCGGTCTGCAAGAACGCCTCCGCGATGCTCTTTGTCGCCGCCAAAATCTCGCATCTCAACCTCCTGCCGCAGGGCAAAGCCGAGAAGGATCGCCGCGCCCTCAACATGGTCCACCAGATGGACCAGGAAGGCTTCGGCAACTGCACGGTCACTGGATCCTGCGAGGCCGTCTGCCCGAAGGAAATCAGCCTGAGCTTCATCGCCCGGATGAACCGCGACTACGGCGCGGCCATGCTCAAGGGCCGTTAGTCCGGGGACTGGCGGGACGAACGTAATCCGGAAGCTTGCTCCACTGCACTACCTATGAATCCGAAAAACTTAATGATACTCGCGTCCGTCGTCGTATTGCTGGGGGCAGCCCATGCCGGTTTCGCGGCTGAAGCAACCCTGGGTCCTGCCGAGTTGCGTGCCAGGGCCAAGGCCTTCATCCTGCCGTTGCCCGACAAGATGCCCGGTGCCGAGAAAGACCTCCCGGCCCAGATTGAGCTCGGGCAGAAGCTGTATTTTGAGAAGCGGCTGTCGGTGAACGGCAAGCAGTCATGCAATGATTGCCACCTGGTGGATCAGAACCGTGCCGGGGTGGACAACGAGCCGACCTCGGAAGGCGCGCATGGCAAGCGCGGCGACCGGAACTCGCCCACCACGCTTAACGCGGGCTTCCATTTCGCCCAGTTCTGGGATGGCCGCGCCAAGGACCTTGTCGAGCAGGCAAAGGGTCCCGTGCTCAATCCCGGGGAGATGGCGATGCCGGACGAGAAAGAGGTGGTCAAGCGCCTGGAAGCCGACGCGCGCTACCCGCAACTGTTCAAGGCCGCATTCCCGGGAGAGGTCAGCCCCATCAGCTACCATAACTTTGCCCGCGCCGTGGCGGCCTTTGAGCGGACGCTCATCACGCACGACCGGTTTGACGACTTTCTAAAGGGCGACGACCGCGCGCTGAATGCGCAGGAGCTTCAGGGGTTGAACCTGTTTCTGACGATCGGCTGCACCACGTGCCATGTCGGCCCGACGATCGGCGGCAACATGTACCAGAAAGCCGGCATCATTCATCCTTACGCGAATACGAACGACATGGGGAGATTCAAAGTCACCGGTGAGGAATGGGACCAATACCGATTCAAGGTTCCATCCCTCCGCAACGTGGCGCTTACCTACCCCTATTTTCATGACGGCCAGGTCCGCGACCTGGGTTCTGCCGTGAAACAGATGGCTTATATGCAGCTGGGCAAGGAGCTGGCGGACAAGGAGATCGCCGCGCTGGTGGCGTTTCTCAACTCCCTTTCGGACAAAGGCCGCAAAGCCTCCAGATAATCCCGGACCGCCACCGCGCTTTCCTTGCTGCCCGTGCCGCTAACCGGACTTGCGCGGCCCCCGTTTTGGCCGGGCGGGCTTGGCTCGCCGCGAGTTGACCTTGCGCCGGATTTTTCCAAGCTGGGACGTGAGCTTCTCCTCGACCACCTCCCGCCAGACGAGCCGGCAGGGGCATTGCTGGTCCGGACAATCTTTCAGGCGGGCCAATTGCCCGCGCCGTTCCCGAACCAGGGCATTGAGTCTTGCCAATTCGGCTTCGAGTTTCGTCGCGTCCGTTTTCTTGCTGTTCGTGGCTATGAATGTCACTAGAGAGAATAGCCTGCCATTCAGGAGTTGTCATTCAATACTCGGCGGAAATCGGAATGGCTCGCCTGGCCGTTCCGACCCGTGCCCGGATTTGGCAGGAGGGCTTCATGCGCCAGGCTGAAGCTGCGTGCGGGGCGGAGGATTTGCGCATGAACTCTGCCCCGCGGCTTTGTGTCGTCATCCCGGTCTATAACCATGGGAAGACCGTGGCGCGCGTTGCCCGTGAATCCCGC
>JAPLUA010000070.1 GCA_026397855.1 Verrucomicrobiota bacterium
AAGACCCGCTGGTGCATCTGCGAATGCTGGAGGTGGCCGCCGTCCACAAGTTCCGCTTCGACGCCGTGCAAATGCCGCTAAACGTCCTGGACGCCCACTTCCGCAGCTTCGAGCACCAGGTCCTGCCGATCCTGGTCAAAGAGCAGATAGGCGTGCTGGGAATGAAACCGCTGGCCAGCGGCCTGGCCCTCCAGACCAAGACCGTCAGCGCCACCGAGTGCCTCCATTACGCGATGAACCTGCCGACCTCCACGGTAATCACAGGCATTGACCGGATGGAGTTGCTGGATCAGGCGTTGGAGGCCGCCCGCACATTCAAACCGATGAGCAAGGGTGCGATTTCCGCCTTGCTTGCCCGCACCGCCGAAGCGGCGGCCAGCGGCAAATACGAGCCTTTCAAGACCACCGCCGGGTACGATGGCACCGCGCACCATCCCCAGTGGATGGGATGAGCGCTACAACCATTTACTTCGAACCCCTTCTTGCGACCCGGCGTCTTCCATTTGCAGCAAACCTGAAGCGTCTCCGCAACCAATTATGAACCGATGCACCCTCCTCATGCTGCAAACCTGCCTGGGCCTCGCACTTTCCGCGATTGCCTCCGAAACCGCGCCGCCGGATGATTTCCCCCGGTTCCAGGTGCCCGGCCACGAGCAGGAAATGGCCACGGTCCGCGCGATATTCTGGCTGCATTACCCGGCCGCAGGGCCCAAGGCCACGCTCTGGGATGAGTGGCTTCCCGACGCATCGCTGTGGCCGGCGGTCGCCACCAACAACACGGCTGACGCCATGCGCAAGGCCTGGTCCGAGACGCTGAGCGCCCGGATCATTGATCCGGAAGGCTACGTGGCCACGCACCAGCATGCGAGCATCGCCCACCCACTCGGCTGGCCGTTCCCCTTCTGGACCCAGGGGCAGCACGGGTGCGGCTGGCATTTCTCGTTCAAGAACACCGCGGGGCCGGGCTGGCGGCCGAATGACCTCAACAAGCCTGACGGCTGGGCACTGGCCGGAGCGCGCGATGCGGGGGTCAACGAGGATGGGTGGCGCGTCGAGGTCACCAACGCCCCCGCAGTCCTGACGGCACCGCCATGGAAGTGCAGCACTTTCGAGGCTCCCTTTCTCCAGCTTCGCTGGCAGGCAGCCGGCCTGGGAAGGGCACAGCCCTTCATCGAATGGACAACTCCGTCGCTGACGAACTTCAGCCCGAGCCGGCGGATGTTCTTCGATCCCGTAAAGGGTGATGGCATCAGCTACACCATGATTCCGATGTATCGGCACCCGCAGTGGACGGGTGAAGTCGCCCAACTGCGCATCGGCCTGGGGAATACGGCGCCCGGCAGCGTCATCCTCCAGGCGTTCTTCTCGCAATACGACACCCGGCACAACATCAACAGCCAGAACTTCGTGCGCGGCTGCGCCAAGTATTTCTGGTGGACCCGGGACTTGAGCTTTCTGCGCGCGCAGGTCAACCGGATGCGCATCGCCCTGCGCTATGTCATGACCGAGCACCACGCACTGGAACGGAAGGCAGTATATATGGATTGGGTGGGGCACGACGGGCGCAGCGGGCTGGAGCGGGGGGCGGGAGGCGCAAAGATCATCCACGGCGGACAGGGCATCGGCAACAACTACTGGGACCTGATGCCCTTTGGCGGGCTGGATGCCTACGCGACGATTCAATACTACGATGCGGTCCGGGTAATGGCCGACGTGGAGCGCGAAATCCGGGAGCACCCCGAGTGGCAGATACCGGTCGGTGTGCTGAGCTTCGACCCGGCCATGCTCGAACGCCATGCGGCGGAAGTGAAGACGGAAGGCAACCGAGCATTCTGGAACCGCGAGGCGCAGCGCTTCAATGCCTGCGTGGATGCCGATGGCAAGACGCATGATTACGGGTTCACGTTCCTTAACCTGGAAGCCGTGTATTACGACTTTGCCACGCCAAAACATGCGCTCGCCATCCTGAGTTGGATTGGCGGTGAACGCGTGGTGGAGGGGGACACATCACAAGGCAAGGACATCTACCACTGGCGTTTCGGGCCCCGGGCCACCACCAAGCGCAACCTGGATTGGTATTTCTGGGCCTGGAGCGCCCCGGAGAGCATTCCCTGGGGTGGCCAGGTGCAGGACGGCGGCGCGGTATTCGGGTTCGCGTACCACGACCTGATGGCACGGCTGAAGGTGCTCGGACCGGACAACGCGTGGCAACGCTTGCGCGAGATTGTGCCGTGGTTCGAGGAGGTGCAGGCAGCGGGTGGCTACCGCAAGTATTACAACGGCTCGCGCGAAGGGTCGCTGCAAGGCGGCGGCACCGCGGGCGGGCTCGGGCTCGACATGGAGTTCTTCGAGAGCGTCATGGTGCCGCAAATCATGCTCAACGGATTCCTGGGTTTTGCCCCCCGAGCCGACGGCTTCAAGCTCAATCCGCGGCTGCCCAACGACTGGCCCGAGCTGGCCGTGGACCGGATACGCTTCCAGAACCAGGCTTTGCGCATCCGCGTGACGCGCGAGCTGATCGAGATTACCAGGACAGGCGTTTCACCCGTCCCCACCACTGAACCGATCTTCCTTCAGCTTCCAGACGGCGCGTGGAAAGCCACGCTGTTGCGCGAGGACGGCGGGATTCTGCGGGATGTGGACCTGGTTAAACGGGAAAGCGACGGCGCGCTCCGACTCAATTGGGGCGAGGCAGCGGCGGTGCGCCTGCGCACCACGGGCGTCAGTCGGCGCTAGTATCACCAGACCGCCAAAAGGGTATTCCTTGATTTGCATCAAGACTCACATCCCCGACATGGTGTAGCTTATGGCTATGAGTGAACAACCGTTGATGGACGCCAAAGCTGAGAAGGTCATCTCGCTGGCACAGGAAACGCAATTCGCCCCGAATGGCATTGTCAGCCGCACCCTGCTGCGGGCGCAGAACGCCCGCGTGGTGCTGTTTGGATTCGCCGAAGGCCAGGAATTGACCGAGCACACCTCGACCCAGAGCGCATTGGTCCAGATTCTCTCGGGCGAATGCGAGTTCGCGCTGGCAGGCAAAGCCCACGCCCTGAAGGCGGGCGATTTCCTGCACATGCCCCCCAACCTGCCCCACACAGTCAAAGCGACAAAGCAGTTCTCGATGCTGCTCACGCTGGTCAAACCCTGAGTTAGATCCGGACATCCATTGCTCCCCGGCGAAGCAGCCGCCGGGCGGACGGCACGCCGTGAAACGTGCTTGCTTTGGCGCGGGGCTGCCAGTAAGTAATCTCATGAATTTGACTCAATTTGTTGCCGCCCCCTTAAACCCCGCCGAGCGCATCCTGCTTGGTCCCGGACCCAGCCCCGTCTCGCATCGAGTGCTGCGCGCGCTGGCTGCGCCGACGATTGGCCATCTCGACCCGCAGTATATCGCCATCATGGATGAGACCTGCGAATTCCTGCGGCAGGTCTTTCGCACCAGGAACCCTCTCACCTTTCCCGTCAGCGGAACGGGCATGGCGGGCATGGAGTGCATCGCCACGAACCTGATCGAGCCGGGCGATGAAGTCATCGTCTGCGTCAAAGGCGTCTTCGGCGTGCGCATGAAGGAAGTCATGGAACGTTGCGGGGCCACGGTTCACACAATTGAGGCAACCTGGGGAGAAGTCTTCACGCTGGAGCAGATTGCCGCAGCCCTGGACCGCCATCCCTGCGCCAAACTCCTCGGCATCGTCCACGCCGAGACCAGCACCGGCGCACACCAGCCGCTTGCCGGTGTCGCTGATCTCGTACACGCCCGCGGCGCCTTGCTGGCGGTGGACACGGTCACCAGCCTGGGCGGCCATGACGTGCGCGTGGACGAGTGGGGCATTGACGCCTGCTACAGCGGCACCCAGAAATGCCTGAGCTGCCCGCCCGGCCTGGCACCGGTGACCTTTGGGGAGCGTGCGTTGTCCCGCATGGACGCCCGCAAAACCAAACCGCAGTCCTGGTACCTGGACGTGTCCATGCTCCGCAAGTATTACGTCGGCGGCAGCGGTGGACGCTTCTACCATCACACCGCCCCGATCAACATGACCTACGCGCTGCGCGAGGCGCTGGCGATTGTCCTCGAAGAGGGACTCGACAAGCGCATCGTGCGCCATGAGCAAATGCACCTGCGGCTCCGCAAAGGCCTCGAGGCGCTGGGCCTGGGCTACGTGCCGAAGCACTCGCTGCACACGCTCAATTGCATCCATATCCCGGCCGGGGCCGACGACGCCGGCGTGCGCCGCCGCCTGCTCGAAGAGTATGGCATCGAGATCGGCGCAGGGCTCGGCCCCATGGCTGGCAAGGCCTGGCGCATCGGCCTGATGGGCCACGGATCGAGCGTCCGCAACGTGGATCTTGTCCTCACCGCCCTGCGGGAGGTTCTGGGGCGTGCCTAGAATATGTCTGACGTCCTCCAGCGCCTGGCTACGGTCCTGCCGCCCGACCGGTTGCTGACCCGGCCGGAGCAGTTGGCCGCCTACGAAAGCGACGGGCTGACGGCTTACCGGATCCGCCCCCTGGCGGTGGCTATCCCGGAGACCACGGACGAGGTGGTAGCACTCGTGCGCTTCTGCCACCGGGAAGAGCTTCCCTTTGTCGCCCGCGGCAGCGGGACCAGCCTGTCGGGAGGTTCGCTGCCAGTCGCCGACGGCATCGTCATCGCGCTCAACCGCCTGACGCGCATATTGCGGCTGGACCCGGCCCAACGAATTGCGGTCGTCCAGCCAGGCGTCGTAAACGCCCAGGTGTCCGTCGCTGCGGCACCCCACAGGCTCCACTACGCGCCCGATCCTTCCAGCGCACCGATCTGCACCATTGGGGGCAATGTCGCGTTCAACTCCGGCGGCGCCCACTGCCTGAAATACGGCATGACTTCAAACCACATCCTCGGCATCAAAGCGGTGCTCGGCACCGGCGAGGTTGTGGAGTGGGGCGGCTCCAGCCGGGAGCACATCGGCCCGGACTGGTGCGGCCTCTTCAACGGGACCGAGGGTGTCTTTGGGATCGCCCTCGAAATCACGCTCCAGTTGCTCCCGCGGGCCGAGTGCTTCCACACCGTGCTGGCGGGCTACCGGACGCTGGAGCAGGCCGGGGACGCCGTCTCGGCCGTCGTTGCCAGCGGCCTGCTGCCCGGGGCCATTGAGATCATGGACGCCCTTGCCCTGGAGGCCGCCAAAGCCGCGGTGCATGCCGAGTATCCGCCCGGCTGTGAAGCGGTCTTGATCGTCGAACTCGAAGGCACCCGTGAGGCTGTGGCTGCCGACCGGGGCCGGCTCGATGCCCTTATCTCCGGCAGCAAACCGGTCGGGATGCGCCCTGCGCGGGATGCGGACGAGCGCATGGCCATCTGGAAGGGCCGCAAGAGCGCCTTCAGCGCGGTCGGCCGCCTCTCGCCCGACTTCATTGTCCAGGACGGCGTGGTGCCGCGACGGCGCCTGGGGGAAGCGCTCCGGCGCATCGGCGAGATGGCGCGCGAAGCCGGCCTGCGCGTGGCTAACGTTTTCCATGCCGGCGACGGCAACCTGCACCCGCTGATCCTCTTTGATGGCCGCCAAAAGGGCGCCCTCGAAGGTGCCGAAGCCCTGGCCGGCCGCATCTTGAAGCTGTGCATCGAGATGGGGGGATCCATCACCGGCGAGCACGGCGTCGGCGTCGAAAAACTCGAATACCTCCCCGCCATGTATAACGCGGACGAGATGGACTGCATGATTCGCCTGCGCGCCGCGTTCGATCCCCTCTGCATCGCCAACCCGGGCAAGAAGTTTCCGCGCGCCGGGGCGCCTGCCCTGCAACACCGCGGGCTGCATCCCCTGGAGCAGGCGGGCGTGATATCACGCGAATGATGACGATGAGCGCCCCGCTGACACCCGCAAATCCCGCCGCGCTGGCTGAAGCCGTCCGCGCCCACCGGCGCGTGCTGGCCATCGGCGCGCGCACCAAGCCGCGCCTCTCGCAGGTCGGGAGCGAAGTCACTCTGCTCTCCACGAGCGCGCTGCGCGGAATCGTCGAATACGAGCCTGACGAATTCACCTTCACAGCCCTGGCCGGCACCCCGGTGCGCGATATTGCGCAGGTCCTCGCGGAGAAGGGGCAATACCTGCCGTTCGATCCCATGTGGGTGGAGGCTGGATCCACGCTGGGCGGCACGGTCGCCGCCGGGGTCAGCGGGCCCGGACGCTTCCGCTTCGGCGGCGTGCGCGATTTCATCCTGGGGGTCCGGTTCGTGGACGGCCTCGGGCGACTGCTCCGCATGGGCGGCAAAGTGGTGAAGAACTGCGCCGGCTTCGACCTCCCCAAGTTCTTCGTCGGCGGCCTCGGCCGCTACGGCGTGCTGGCTGAGGTCACCTTCAAAGTCTTCCCCTGCCCTGCCTCGCGGCTGACCTTGAAACTGCCAACCCGCGCCGCAGAGGATGCGGCCCGCATCTTCATCGAAGCCGCCAACTCACGCTGGGAGGCGGAGNNNCCGACCGCCAGTCGGTCTGCGTGCGCCTGGCGGGCCCGGTGCCCGCACTCGAGTCGGTTTCCCGCGAGATCCTGGCCCGTTGGCCCGGCCAAGCCCTCCCCGCTGCCGATGCGGCTGCCACCTGGTCCGACCTGTGCGAGTTTCGCTGGGCCCACCCCGGCGGCACGCTGGCGAAGGTGGCGGTCACTCCTGCCGCCGTGGCCTCGCTGGATGCCGCTGCCCGTTCTCTCGATGGCGGACGCATCCACATCAGCGCCGGCGGCAACCTGGCTTTTATTTCACTGCCGTCCTCGACGCGGCCGGGTGCTTTGCAGGAGCAGTTGCGAGCGCTCGGTCTGGAAAGCGTTACCCTGAGCGGCAACGGGCCCATGTGGTCCGGCGCGCACAGGATCCCGGCCATTTCCGGGGCCGTAAAGCAGGCGCTGGATCCCGAAAATCGCTTCCCCTCCACCGAAGAATAATGCTCCACGCCATTCAACCAGAGCGCTACGGGCCACTAGGCGAGCCAATGGCTCAAGCCGTGCAGTCCTGCGTGCACTGCGGCTTCTGCCTCTCGGTCTGCCCGACCTATGCCGAGCTGGGCCAGGAAATGGACAGCCCGCGGGGGCGCATTGTGCTGATGAAGCATGTCCTGGAGGGCAAACTCACGTGGGAAGCCGCCCAACCACACATTGACCGATGCCTGGGCTGCCTGGCCTGCGAGCCCTCCTGCCCGAGCGGCGTCCCTTATCACACCCTCATCAGCCCTTTCCGCGCCTTGGCGGCTTCCAGATTCAACCGTCCCCCCGCCGACAAGCTGCGGCGATGGCTGTCCGGCCAGACCATCCCCTACCCTTCGCGCTTTCGGCTCGCCATCCAGGCAGCGGGAGTCGGCCGCGCCATGCGCCCGCTGGTGCCGCACGCCTTGCAGTCCATGCTCGATCTGGCCCCGGCTTGCGTTCCCGCGGCGCAGACCTGGCCTAGCGTAACGCCCGCCCGCGGCGAGCGCCGCGCCCGAGTCGCCCTGCTCACGGGCTGCGCCCAGCAGGTTCTTGATCCCGACATCAACACGGCCACGATCGAAGTGCTCGCTCGCAACGGCGTGGAAGTTGTCATCCCTGCACGCCAAGGCTGTTGTGGCGGCCTGGCGTGGCACACCGGCGATTGGGATGCCGCCCGCAATTTCGCCCGCCGCAACCTCGATGCCTTCCCTGCCGACGTGGACGCCATTGTCACCAACGCAGCCGGGTGCGGATCCACGATGCACGAATACCACATCATCCTGCGAGGCACTCCGGATGAAGCCCGGGCGGAAGCGTTTCGCAAGCGGGTGGTGGATGTGACGGTATTCCTGACACGCGTGGGGCTGCGCGAAAAGCCTCCCGGCCCGGGAAGTCCGCAACGCATCGCCTATCAGGACGCCTGCCACCTCGCCCAGGCCCAGAACGTGCGCCGCGAACCGCGTGACCTGCTGCGCGCCATTCCCGGGGTTCAGTTGCTGGAATTGCCTGACCCCCACATCTGCTGCGGGAGCGCCGGCTCTTATAACCTTGACCAACCCGCAATTGCCCATTCCCTAGGCGAGAAAAAGGCCAAGGCCGTGCTCGCTACCGGCGCGGAGATCCTGGCTACGGGCAATATCGGCTGCCTCACCCAGCTTCGATCACGCTTCGCCAGGCTCGGCTCGACGATCCCGGTTCGGCACACCATCCAAATCCTCCGCGACGCCTACCACCCGGTCCCGCCGCAGAACAGCAAGGGCTGAAAGCCGCCCTGGCTAGCAATTCCCGGCCGGCTTCTCGCTCCAGTCTTCCGCCTTCTGCAGTCCCAACGCCTCGACCAGATCCCCCACGATCCAATTGGATCGCGCAGCCTGCAGGTGGTCCGCCGTGGCGCCGTGCTGCCATACGGCGTAGCGAATGGCACGGAGCGCGTCGGCGCGCAAATCCGGCTGTGCCAGCAGCCCAGCAATGTAGCCGGCCAGCGCATCCCCGCTTCCGCCTTGCGCCAGAAAGGGATTGCCCGAAGGATTCACATAAACCTCACCCGTGCTGCGGCCGACAAGAGTCTGGTGCCCCTTCAGGACCACCCATGTATTGCCGAATCGCTGCGAAATGCCGCGCAGGGCTTTCAACCGGTCGGCTTGGACTTGCTGGGGCGTTGTGCGCAGCAGCCGTGCGGCCTCGCCGGGGTGCGGCGTGATGACGCGCACCGCGTTTTTGGGAACGGACTCCAGCGGCAGCCAGTCCAGGGCGCTCGCATCCGCCACCACCGGCATGGCCAGGTCGCGCCACACATGGCGCGCCTGCAGTTTCATCGAATCGGGCAAATCAGCAGCCGCCAGGCCGGGACCGAGCAGAATCCCGCCTGCATCGCCCCCCCATTTGGCGCCGGGTTGCCAGGGCGTAACCATCACCGCCTGCAACTGCGCGGCTACGGCGTGATAAACCGATTCCAGGGTTTGCAGCGTGATCAAGCCCGGCCGTGCCCGCTCCGCTCCGCGCGCCGCGAGCACTGCGGCCCCATGATAGCCCAGGCTCCCCGCCACAATCGTGAGATGTCCATAGCTCCCTTTGTGCGTCGCCGTCTTGCGCGGGGGCGGATAGCAGGCGAAATCCTCGGGCAATGTCCACTGCAGTTCGCTTTTGTGGGGACAGGGAACCAGGCCGACGTCCGCAGCCACAGCCAGGCGCCCGACATAAGGCCAGGCGGTTTCCTGCAACAGACCTGTCTTGGGCGCCCCAACCGTGAGCGTGACCGTGGCCCGGATGGCAGCGCCTTGCGCTTCTCCGGTGTCGGCATTCAGACCCGAGGGCACATCCACTGCCAACACCGGCAACCCCGAGTCATTGACGATCTCGATCAGCCTGGCCCACTCAGCGCCCAGTGGACGATTGAGGCCGATGCCGAAAAGCCCGTCAATGATCAGAGCCGGCCGCAGCGCGAGCGCCCGAAGCAGGGTTGGCGCATCCCCGGCAGCTCCTACCAGATCCAACACCTCAACACAGCGGTCGGCCAGATGCGGCCGCGCACAACGGGCATCCTCGCCGTTGTGCCCCTTGCCGGCCAGGATCAGGATGCGCTCCCCGGGCCGGGTGAGACGGCTGCCACAGCGGGCAACGCAGCCCCCGACACGGCGAATGACTTCCGCCTCCGTTTGGCCGGAGGACCACGTAATTCCTTCCCACTCGCGCATCTCCGCAATGCTGATGACAGGCACTGGCATGGGAGGAAACTACACAGCGGACGCCGCGGCCAAAAGAAGAATCCCACGAGGCGGGAACACCCCACGCCTTCTCCGGGAACAACGCCTTGAGGGAAACAAAAAAGAGCATCCGGTTTCCCGAATGCTCTTTGTGGAAGCTGTTCCGCCGCAGGTTAAGCCAGAAGCGGATTCTCGGACGCCGTCAGGGACAGCGGCGGAGGCGGTGCCTGCTCTTCTTCCTCCTCGATCTCCACCAGCGGCTTGAGGCGGACCTTCCGATGGTGATCGAAGCCGGTTCCGGCGGGAATGATATGGCCCATGATGACGTTTTCCTTGAAGCCGTGCAGGTAGTCAACCCGGGCGCGCGTGGCGGCTTCGGTGAGGACACGCGTCGTATCCTGGAAGGAAGCGGCGCTGAGGAAGCTCTCGGTTTCGAGGGAGGCTTTTGTGATGCCCAGCAGCACGGGTTGCGCCTCGGCGGGTTTGCCGCCCTTCTTGTCAACGCGCTCGTTCTCTTCCTCGAACTCCAGCTTGTCGAACTCCAGCTTGTCAATCTGTTCGCCCCAGAGGAAGTTGGTGTCGCCCGGCTCGGTAATGCGGACCTTGCGGAGCATCTGACGGACAATGATCTCGACGTGTTTGTCATTGATGGTAACGCCCTGAAGCCGGTAAACCTCCTGGACTTCGTTCACGAGGTGCTCCTGGAGTTCCTGCGGGCCGCAGATGTCGAGAATCTCGTGCGGATCAATGGGACCTTCCGTGAGCTGCTGGCCCTTCTTGACGTAGTCGCCCTTGAAGACAATGACGTGTTTGCCGATCGGGATGAGGTGCTCCTCTTCCACGGCGGTCTGCTGGTCCTTGATGAGGATGCAGCGCTTGCCGCGCACGCTGGTTCCGAAGTCCACGATGCCGTCGATCTTCGAAATCTCGGCAGCATCCTTGGGCCTCCGGGCTTCGAACAGTTCAGCCACGCGCGGCAGACCGCCCGTGATGTCCTTGGTCTTGGAGGTCTTGCGCGGGGTCTTGGCCATCAAAGTGCCGGCAACGATCTTGTCGCTTTCGGCCACGACAATGTGCGCGCCCGAGGGAATCGGATAGTTGGCCAGGGGCTCGCCCTGGTCGTCGAGGATGATGATCTGCGGATGCAAATCCTCCTTGTGCTCGATGACCACCATGGCTTCCTGCCCGGTGGTTTCGTCCGTTTCCTGCTTCATGGTGACACCTTCGATGATGTCGTGGAATCTCACCTTGCCGGCTTTCTCGGAAAGGATCGGCACGTTGTAGGGATCCCATTGAACGAAGGTCTCGCCCTTCTTGATCTTCCCGTTGTCCGGCACCGAGATGACGGCGCCGATAACGACGTTGTGCTGCTCAAGCTCCCTGCCATCGTCAGCCAGGATGGAGACGGTGCCGTTCTTGTTAAGGACGATGTTGTTGCCGTCATCGAGGGTAACCAAACGCAATTCGTTGTAGCGGAGGATGCCGTCGAATTTAGCCTTGATCTGCGGCTGCTTGAAGACCTGCGACGCGGTGCCGCCAATGTGGAACGTCCGCATGGTGAGCTGGGTGCCGGGCTCGCCGATGGACTGCGCGGCGATGATGCCCGCGGCTTCGCCCAGCTTGACCGGCGCACCGGTAGCCAGATTCCGGCCGTAACAGCAAACGCAAACACCGTGCTTGCTTTCGCAAGTCAGCACAGACCTGATCTTGACCTTCTCCACGGCGGAGATGTCAATGAGGCGGGCCTTGATTTCGTCAATTTCCTCATTGGACTTGACCAGCATTTCCTTGGGCTTCTGGGGATTCGGGATGTCATCGCAAGAGAAGCGGCCGATGAGCCGCTCGCTGAGCTTGACAACCTCGTCTTCGCCCTCGTAGATGGCCTGGACCCAGATGCCGTTGGAAGTGCCGCAATCGGCCTCGCGAATGATGACATCCTGGGCCACATCAACCAGCTTGCGGGTCATATAGCCTGAATCTGCGGTCTTGAGGGCCGTGTCGGCCAAACCTTTGCGGGCACCGTGCGTGGAAATGAAGTATTCCAGCACCGTGAGGCCCTCGCGGAAGTTCGACAGAATCGGCTTCTCGATGATATCCCCGGAGGGCTTGGCCATGAGCCCGCGCACCCCGGCAAGCTGGCGCACCTGCTGGCGATTGCCGCGCGCGCCGGAATCCACCATCAATGAAACGGGGTTATACTCCTTCTTGCCCTGATTATGATCCAGGGTCTTAAGCATGACGTTAGCAATCTGGTCGGTGCAATGCGTCCAGATGTCAATGACCTTGTTATATCGCTCGCCCGGGGTAATGACGCCCTTTCGGTACTGCTTCTCGACCTCCTTGATCTTCTTTTGAGCGTCCTCGATCTGCTGCTCTTTTTCCTTAGGAATGATCATGTCGTCAATGCCGATGGAGACGCCCGCGCGCGTAGCCTCACGGAAACCGATTTCCTTCAGCTTGTCCAGCATGGTCACCGTCTTGTCGTGACCGCAAATCTTGTAGCATTTCCAGATCAGGTCGCCGAGTTCGGACTTCTTGACCGACTTGTTGGGGAAGCCCATTTCGTCGGGCCAGATTTCGCTGAACAGAACGCGGCCAACGGTGGTCTCGATGACCCGCTTGGTGGCATCGCCGTATTCCGTCTTCCTGCCGCAATCCGGATTGGCCAGGCGGACACGCTCATGCGTGGTCACTGCGCCATCGCTGTAGGCAAAAATAACCTCCGTCTTGGAGCCGAAGAGCTTCAATTGGCTCGGCGACGAGGGCGGGGGTGTCCGCGGATCGGCGGTGAGGTAGAAGCAGCCAAGCGTAATATCCTGGGTCGGCGTGATAATCGGCCGGCCGCTGGACGGGCTGAAGATGTTGTTGGGCGCCATCATCAGGAGGCGGGCTTCCAACTGGGCCTCGACAGACAAAGGAACATGCACCGCCATCTGGTCGCCGTCGAAATCGGCGTTATAGGCCGTGCAGACCAGCGGATGGATTCGAATCGCCTCGCCCTCGATGAGCTGGGGCTCGAACGCCTGGATCGAGAGCCGGTGCAGGGTTGGGGCGCGATTCAAAAGGACGGGGTGTCCCCGGGTCACTTCCTCGAGGATGTCCCAGACCTCGGTTGTCTGCTTCTCGATAAGCTTCTTGGCCGAGCGCACCGTATGGACATGCCCCAGCTCTTTCAGGCGCCGGATAATGAAGGGCTCGAACAAAACGAGCGCCATCTTCTTCGGCAGCCCGCACTGATGCAGCTTGAGCTCCGGGCCGATGACAATGACCGAGGAGGTTCTGGCGAAAACGCCCGCTCTTGCCCTTTAACATGTCGCTGAGCGACTTCAGGGAGCGGTTCCCCGCCCCGGTCACCGCCCGGCCGTGGCGGCCGTTGTCGAACAACGCGTCCACGGCCTCCTGAAGCATGCGCTTTTCGTTGCGGATGATGACCTCGGGAGTCTTAAGCTGGAGCAGATTCTTCAGCCGGTTGTTCCGGTTGATGACGCGCCGGTAAAGATCGTTGAGGTCGGAGGTGGCAAAACGGCCGCCCTCGAGGGGAACGAGCGGGCGGAGGTCTGGCGGAATAACGGGCAGCACCGTGAGAATCATCCACTCCGGACGGCTCTTTGATGTCTGCAATCCCTGGAGCAGCTTGATCCGTTTGGCGACCTTCTTGCGGATTTGCTTGCTCTTGGTTTCGGTCATGGCCTGCTGCAGTTGATCAATCTGTTTGGCAAGATCAACCAGGCTCAGCGCATCCCGGACCGCCTCCGCTCCCATCTTCGCGGTGAAGGCATCCGGGCCGTAGGTTTCGCGGGCCTCGCGATACTCATGCTCGCTCAGCAATTGATTCTGTTTGAGCGGGGTGGAGCCAGCATCAATCACCATGTAGTCCTCGTAATAGATGACGCGCTCGAGATTGCGCGCCGTCATGTCGAGGGCCAGGCCAATACGGGAAGGCATGCACTTGAAGAACCAGATGTGGCAGACCGGCACGGCCAGCTCAATGTGGCCCATCCGCTCACGGCGGACTCGCGCCAGAGTTACCTCAACGCCGCAACGATCGCAGACCACCCCGCGGTGCTTAATGCGCTTATACTTTCCGCAGGAGCATTCCCAGTCCTTGACCGGGCCGAAGATCCGTTCGCAGAACAGTCCGCCCTTTTCAGGCTTGAATGTGCGGTAGTTGATCGTCTCGGGATTCTTGACTTCCCCTTTGGACCAGGAACGGATGGCATCCGGGGACGCGACTGAGATCGCGACGAAATCCACCTGGTTCACCTTCTCCAAACCGAGCAACTCGCGGGCGCTTTCTTTGGTGCTAATCATACTTCTTGCTTAATCGTTAGTGTAGTTGGAGCCTCAAACAGCGGTGAGGACCTGTATCGGTTCGGGCGGCTGGTCAACCGGGTTGGAATAGCCCACCTTTACGTCGAGCCCCAGCGATTGCATTTCCTTGACGAGCACGTTGAAGGATTCCGGAATGCCTGCCTCGAGGCTGTTGTCACCCTTGACGATGCTCTCGTAGATCCGGGTGCGCCCCTG
>JAPLUA010000521.1 GCA_026397855.1 Verrucomicrobiota bacterium
CATTGAAATCTCCAATCCCAAATCCCAAATCCGCTGCCCCCCAGGCTTTGCCATCAGCCAGCCGGCAGCTTCATTCTGCCGGCCTCCCCCCGCTCCTGCTGCGTCACTTCGACCAAATCGCCGCAGCCCCTGACGCCATCCCCCGCCTGCGCCAGTTCATTCTCGACCTTGCCGTCCGGGGAAAACTCGTGCTTCAGGACCCAAAGGACGAGCCGGCTTCCGTGCTGCTCATCAGGATTCGACAGGAAATAGCACGCCTCGCGCAGGCTGGGGAGCGCTGTAAGGAAAGGGCCATTCCTGCCGTCGAACCCGACGAAGTTCCATTCCTCCCGCCCAGCGGCTGGGAGTGGGTCAGGACCCGGCACGTAACCCTTGACCGCGGACAAACAGTGCCCACACAAGATTTCACATATATTGATGTGACCGCCATCAACAAGGAGGTTGGGATCGTCGCCGACACAAAAGTGCTCTCGGCAAGTGAAGCCCCAAGCCGTGCCCGCAAGCTGGTGCAGCCAGGCGACGTTATTTACTCCTGCGTCCGCCCCTACCTCCTCAACATCGCGGTCATACCGGAAGGCATCGCTCCCAGCCCCATTGCAAGCACTGCTTTTGCCGTCCTCAACGGCCTTGGCCTGGTGCTGCCGCGCTACCTCTGGATCGTGCTCCGCAGTCCGTTCATGGTCGAGTGCGTGCAGGAAAAAATGCGGGGCCAGGCCTACCCAGCCATCAACGACTCCGACTTCGCACTCCTTCCATTTCCCCTTCCCCCCCTCGCCGAACAACACCGCATCGTCGCCAAAGTGGACGAACTGATGGCCCTCTGCGACCGCCGGGAAGCCGCCCAAGCCGAGCGCGAAACCCGCCGCACCCGCCTCGTCGCCTCCACCCACGCCAGCCTTTCGGCCCCCACCGACTCCACGCTCCACACTCCACGCCCCACGTTCTTCATCCATCACCTCCCGGTCCTGACTTCCCACCCCACCGACATCCCCCAACTCCGGCAAACCATCCTTAACCTCGCCGTCTGCGGTAAACTCGTGCCCCAAGACCCGAAGGACGAGCCCGCTTCAGAAGCGCTTGCAAAGGCCGCCGTGCAGAACCTGAAGGCGGGGACCTCCAAAACAGGTCGTGACTGGGTTAGTGAATCCAAAGCCCGCCCGCCCGCCGGGTTCACTCCGCCATCGGGCTGGGTGTGGACGCAAATTGGCAGCACCGTCGAGCGGGTTACGGTAGGCTACGTCGGTCCAATGAAGGACCAATACGTCGAGCGAGGAATACCTTTCCTTCGCAGCCAAAACGTTCGCGCCAATCGGTTCCGCCCAGAGGGCCTCATCAACATCTCTCCGCAGTTTCACCGAAGTATCCTCAAGTCGGCTCTGGTACCCGGTGACGTCGTGGTGGTGCGCTCTGGCAACGTCGGCACCGCTTGCTCAATTCCGTCATCCTTGCCTGAAGCCAACTGTTCGGATTTGGTCGTCGTAAAAAGACCCTCGGCGGTTCTCCCCGACTATCTCTGCTTTTATCTCAACTCTCTAGCGGTGGTCCACATCGAACAGGGCACTGTCGGGGTGGCCCTCACACATCTCAATACAAAGTCCGTGGCCATCATGCCACTGCCCCTCCCCCCCCTCGCCGAGCAACAGCGCATCGTCGCCAAAGTGGACGAACTGATGGTCCTCTGCGACCGCCTGGAATCCCAACTCACCAACGCCCAAACCCAATCCCGCCGCCTCCTCGAATCCACCCTCCACCAAGCCCTTGCCGCCAGGAGCCGTTAACATGAGCCTGCCAAAAGAGACCACCGTCACTTGCGACCAATGCCACAAAGCTCACCCCTTCACCGCCTGGGAGTCGCTCAACGTCACACTGGACGCGGAATGCAAGCAGCAGCTCCTCAAGGGCCAACTCACCCAATTCACCTGCCCCGACTGCGGCTGGTCAGGGGAGGTCCTCTATCCCATGCTCTACCACGACATGGAAAAGCGCCTCATGATCTGGCTCTGGCCCGCCGAGGGCGATCCCGAGGCCGCAGCCATGCCCAGCCCCTCCTCCATCCTCGACAACTGCCTTCCTCAATAGCTTATGAGCGAATCACCAAGATCAATTCCCATGAACCACGTCTTTGTAGATTACGAGAACGTGCATGACGTTGACCCGGCCCTGATCGGCGCCAAGTCGGTCAACCTCACGTTGCTGCTGGGGGCACGGCAGACTAAACTGGACGCCGCCCTGGTCGAGAAGCTGATGGAACACGCCGCCACCGTTCAACTCGTGCGCCTCACCAGCTCCGGCAGGAACGCCCTCGACTTCGCCCTCGCCTACTACGTCGGCCGCGCCGTCATGTCCGATCCCACCGGCCACTTTCACATTGTGTCCGGCGACACCGGCTTTGATCCCTTGATTGAGCACCTGCGCAGCCGCCACATCCACGCCCGGCGCCACGCCAACTTTGCCCCCCTGACCACCCCGCCCCCGGCTCCAGCCCAGGCTCCGGTCCGGGCCCCGGTCCGGGCTCCTGCCCCGACTCCGGTCCGGGCTCCGGTCCTGGCTCCGCCCACGCCGCGGTTCAGCCCTCACGACCCTGTTTTCTCCCGGATCGTGGACCACCTCCGCAAGCAAGCCAGCAATCGCCCCAAGCGCAAGAAGACCCTGATCAGGAATCTGCTCGCGTTCTGTGGCTCCACCGTTGCCGAGCCCGAAGTGTTGGACATGGTGGAAAGTCTCCGCCGCGCCGGCAGCCTCTCCATAGACGACAAGGACGCGGTGACCTACCATGACTGAGAGGTCGTGGGAGCGTGAGAGCGTCGTATATTACTGCCAAGTCCGCGGGATAGACAACACTGGGGGACCCCTCTCCCCGACCCTCTCCCCTGCTGCAGGGGAGAGGGAGAAGCTGCCGCAGCTCTTGGTGTGTTGTGTGCCAGGGACTCCTCAGTACGTTCGAGTCTGCCACGCTCAGACGCTTCACGCTCCCACCCTCCCACGCTCAGACGCTCCCACGCTCAGACGCTCCCACGCTCAGCAGCTCAGACGCTCCGCGCAAGGTATCCAGCGTCCAGAGCAGTCGCTTATGCCGCGGCTTCCCTACACCACGGCGGCTTCTCCGACGGCTTTCCGGATGGCCTGCTTGAAATCCTCGACGCCTTGGTCGAAGGCGGCGGAGATGGGCATGACAGGGGTTTTGGGCACGCGGCGCTTGAACTTCTTGAGGTTCTCCGCCGCCGCCGACTCGTCGATCTTGTTGGCGACGACCATGCGCGGCTTTTGCAGAAGCGCGGGGTCGTAAAGCTCCAGTTCCCGGAGCAGGCTCTTGAAATCGTCCCACGGCGCGCGGCCGTCCGTTCCGGCCATGTCCAGGAGCAGCACCAGGATTTTACACCGCTCGATATGCCGCAGGAACTTGAAGCCGAGGCCGACGTTGCGGTGGGCGCCTTCGATCAGGCCCGGAACATCGCACACGGTCAGGCGGCAGAAGTCGGCATACTCCACAATCCCGATCTGCGGGTGCAGCGTGGTAAAGGGATAGGGGGCGACTTTGGGGCGGGCGCGGGAGATGGCGGTCAGCAGGGTTGATTTGCCGGCGTTGGGATAACCGACCAGGCCGATCTCGGCCATGGTGCGCAGTTCGAAGCGGTAGTTTCCCTCACCCCCCGGTTCGCCGGGCTGCGCGAAGCGGGGGGTTTGGTGCGTGGCGGTGGCGAAGTTGCGGTTCCCGAGGCCGCCGCGTCCGCCCTGGCACAGAATGAAGCGCTGGCCGTTGTCCGTCAGGTCGGCCGCCAGTTCTCCCAGGGGCTTGTCGCCTTCGGTCCCGGAGCCGGCGTCCCGTTCCCTGGCCAGGTCCATTTCCCAGGCTTGCCCGCTCTCGACGCTGCGGACCATCGGGCGCTGGCTGGAGCTGGCAATCAGCCTGGGCTTCCCATTGGCCGACCCGCCGTCACCCTCGACAATGGTTCCCTCTTCCGATGGCAGTCTCCACACCATGGTGCCGCAGGGCACTTTAATCAGCAGGTCTTTGCCAGCGTGTCCATCCATCCCCTTGCCAAGGCCGCCCTGACCGTCGTGCGCGATCAGGCGGGGCTGATAATACTGCGCGATGAGGTTATTGAGATCGTGATCGGCCTCCAGGATGACGTTGCCACCGCGGCCGCCGTTCCCTCCGCTCGGACCGCCCTTGGGCCGGTATTTCTCCCGCTGGAACGCGATACACCCCTTGCCTCCATGCCCTGCGCGGGCATAGATTTTGATTTCATCGACGAACATAGAGCAATTAACCGGGGCCTGGTGTCAACCGGGGTGTGGGGGGCACCTTGATTGGCCGTCGCGTTGCCCCGCCGTTCCGGAAAGTAAAAAGGCGAGGCCCGAGCCTCGCCTCGAAATCTGCAGGGTCTTCCTAGCTGTTGGCCGGCACGGCCTCAGCCAGAATATTGATGCGGCGGCTGTCCTTGTCGAACAGGACCTTGCCGTCCACGAGCGCGAACAATGTCCAGTCGCGCCCGGTGCCGACGTTCCGGCCGCCCAGCCGTTTGCTGACGCTATCGCGCCCGTTACGGACGCTGCCTTGACCTTTCTTGTGTGCCATAAACTCTTAGTAGATACCTGGTGATGCCAGCCGGCGGCGCGGCCTGCGGGACGCGCCAGGGCCGGATCAGCTCTTTATTTCCTTAATTTTAATTACCGTCAGCTCCTGGCGGTGGCCGATCGTCTTGTGATAGCCCTTGCGGCGCTTCATCTTGAAGGAGATCTTCTTCTCGCCGCGGATGTGCTCGACCACGTCGGCCACCACGGTGGCGCTGGCCACGGTGGGGGAGCCCACGCTGAGCTTGCCATCGTTGTTGACCATCAGCACCCGATCAAATGTGACCGGCTGCCCGGCTTCAACTTCCAGGCGCTCGATTTCCAGGCGGTCACCCGCGCTGACGCGATACTGTTTGCTTCCTGTCTCTAATACTGCGTACATAAAATTTTCAGACCAAAGGGAGCGTGATGAAACCAGAATTCTCTGGCGGTGTCAACGCGTTATTTCGAGCAAATAATTTATCGCGCCCGCGGAACAAAAGCAAGCCCCGGGAACGGATTTCCTTGCCCTGCGCAGCCCAGCCGACACTATTTCCCCAGTGAAACATCTTCTTCAACGCCGATTACACCCCGGCTGCATGGTACCGGGCGCCGGAATTCTCTGCCTGCTTTTGGCCTGCCTGCCGGTTTTGCCGGCGCCGGCACAGGAGCAGAAACCCGCGGCCACGCTGGCCGAATTGCAGCAGCGGCTGAAGGAACACGTGTCGCAGCCGAAATACGATGCCGCGCTCTGGGGGGTGAAAGTCGTCTCCCTGGACAGCGGCAAGACCCTTTTCGAGCAGAACCCGAACAAGCTTTTCAGCCCGGCATCCAACTGCAAGCTCTACACCGTGGCGATGGCCCTGGACCGCCTGGGGGCCGATTACCGGATCAAAACATCCCTTTACGCGAAGGCCCGCCCCAACAAATCCGGCAAACTTGCGGGCGACCTGATTGTCTATGGCCGGGGCGACCCCACCATCAACGCGCGCCTGCACGGCGGCGATATCTACCAGGCGCTCGAACCGCTGGTGGCCGCCCTGCGCAGCGCGGGCGTCAAACGCATCGCCGGCGACCTGGTGGCCGATGAAAGCTACTTCCGCGGCCCGCCCTTCGGGTCGGGCTGGATGTGGGACGATCTGGAATACTACTACGGCGCGGAAATATCGGCCCTCACGATCAATGACAACGTGCTGCTGGCGTGCGTGAAGCCCGGCCCGCGCGCCGGGTTGCCATGCGCTCTCGCCATCGAACCGGCCACCCCCTGGCTGGTGCTGAGCAACCGGACGGTGACGGCGGAGAAGGAGGCCAAGAGGTCCATCCGCTTCTACCGGCCCCTGGATGGGAACATCGTCTATGCCTCCGGCCAGATGCCCCTGGGCGATGCCGGCTACACCAACGAGGTGACCCTGCACAATCCTGCCGGCTTGTTTGCCTTTTTCTTCAAACAGGCGCTGGCGCGCCGCGGAATCACCGTGGACGGCCGGCTGCGGACGGTGAACTGGCTCGACCGGCAGGCGTGCCCGATGGACACCAGCAGCCTGGTCGAACTGGGCGCGGCCGAATCCCTGCCGATGCGCGACCTTGCGCGCGAGGTGCAAAAGCCTTCGCAGAATCTCTACACCGACCTGCTCCTGGCGCACGTCGGGGAGAAGCGGCGCACGGCCGAGTCCCGCGCGGATGAGACCTCGGAAGACCTGGGCGTCCGCGAGCTGAACAAGTTCCTGACGGAGGCCGGCATCCAGAAGGGGGCAACGTTCTTTGAGGAGGGGTCCGGCCTGTCGCGGGACAACCTGGCGGCGCCCAACGCCACGGTGGCGCTGCTCCAGTTCATGAGCCGGCACAAATGCGCCAGCGATTACCTGGCGGCGCTGCCGATTGCGGGCGTGGACGGGACGCTGAGGAACCGAATGAAAGGCACGCCAGCCGCCGGCAACGTCCACGCCAAGACCGGCACGTTGCACTGGGCGACCAGCCTCTCGGGCTACGTCACCACTGCCGGGGGAGAGCGCCTGGCCTTTTCAATCATGCTCAACCGCTATTATGAGCTGCGTCCGGCCCGGGGCGACCTGGACACCATCGCGGTCCTGCTCGCGGGATTCACCGGGCGCACCACGGAGTGACCGGGATGAAACCGCGGCGCGACCAACACCCGGGGCGGCCGGCCGGCGAAAGTGGAGGGCTGGCGCGGGCGCTGTCCAAGCTGGGCTACTGCTCGCGGAGCCAGGCCCGGGCCCTGATCCAGGCCGGGCGGGTGCGTGTGAACGGCGTGCCGCGGCGCGATCCCGAGTGGCGGGTGAACCTGGAGCGGGACCGGCTGCAAGTTGACGAGCAGGCGGTGCGCGGGGAGGCTAAGGTTTACCTCATGCTCAACAAACCGCGCGGACTGGTGACGACCGCCGCGGATGAGCAAGGGCGCGAGACGGTCTTTGAATGCCTGGCCGGCAAAGGGCTTCCGTTTGTGGCCCCGGTTGGCCGGCTCGACAAGGCGAGCGAGGGGTTGCTGCTCCTCACCAACGACACTGCCTGGGCGGCGCGCATCACCGCGCCGGAGAGCCATCTCGACAAGACCTACCACGTGCAGGTGGATTGCCTGGCGGACGAGGATTTGGCGCGGCGGATTCAGGCGGGCGCCGAAGCGGAGGGCGAACTCCTGGCGGCCAGGCGCGTGAGCGTCCTGCGCCATGGGACCCGCAATAGCTGGCTGGAGATCGTGCTCGACGAGGGGAAAAACCGCCACATCCGGCGCCTGCTCGCAGCCCTGGGGGTCGGCGTCATGCGGCTGGTGCGTGTGACCATCGGCCCGCTGCCACTGGGCGACCTGGCGAAGGGGCAATTCCGGCACCTGACATCCTCCGAGGTCCGGGATCTGGCGGGATAAACCTCCGCCGGGCACCGGCGGAACTCACATCCGGTGATGGACCATCTGCCACATGATGGTGCCCCCGTGGATGAGGGCCAGGATCAGCAGCCCCGCTCCCGAGATGTGCTCCATCCGCAGCAGGGTTTTCTCGCTCCATTTGCCGTGCCCGAGCGACACCACCCAGCTCAGCCCGATGAACCACAGGCCCGTGCCCGCGGCCACGCCGGCCACGCACGCCAGCTTTCCCGGCCAGTCCGGTGTCACCCATTCCCGCGAGATGAAGTTCGCCGCCAGGATGATCCAGAAGATCAGCACTCCCACATTGCCCATCACCCGCACCAGCCCCGTCATGAATGCCGAGTGCGGGTGCAGCCGCTCCTCGATTCGCATCTCGAGCTTGTCAGCGGCGGCACCGAGCGCCACCGGCCCCCCGCCCGCGGACTTTGACAACATAAACTTGATCCCGAGGTAGAGCAGGAAAACGAAGCTGAAAAGCTCCATGGCAGCCTTGACGTAGCCGCGCGAGAAAAACGAGGCAAACCCCGTAAACGCAAGGAAACAGTAGATGACCTCCATCACCATCGCCCCCAGGCCGATCAACGCCGCCCATTTGAACCCGCGCCGCGAGCCCTCATTGAGGATCGTGAGGTTAATCGGCCCGACCGGGATGGAAAGGAGCAGTCCGCTGATGAGGCCGGTCAAACCGGCGAGCAGGATGGGCGGCAGCTCGGGCATGCGCGGTCAATGGAACCCGCCGGACGACTCTTCATCCTCCTCCTCGATTTCATCCCGCATCTTGCGCGAGATCCGAGGCCGTATGAATCCGTAGATCAGGTAGGTGGTGAAGAAGACCGGCAGCACAAAGACCAGCAGCTTCTCCCGGAAAATCAGGATGCTGCCCAGAAACAGGAACGCCACCAGCGTCTTGGTAAAGGTGCGCGTCGCCCGCAGATCAAGCGTCTTGAAGCTCGGGTACTTCACGCTGCTCACCATCATCCAGGAAAGGAACAGCAGCAGCGGGGGCAGGCAGTAGCGCCAGTAGCCGGTCCTGAAGTTCTTCTCGTCCCACCAGATCATGAACAGCGTCAGCGACGCCACCAGGCCGGCGGCCGATGGGATGGGAAAGCCCAGAAATTCCTTCGAGTTGCCCTCATGCATGGCCGACAGGCAGTTGAACCGCGCCAGCCGGAACGCGCCGCAGAGCAGGTAAACCGAGGCGATGAACCACCCCCACTCCGGGTGCCCCTCGACCACGTCCTTCAGCACCACACGATGCACCAGGAACGCCGGTGCCACACCGAAGGATATCAGGTCCGCAAGCGAGTCGAACTCCCGCCCGAACGGGCTCTCCACCCCGCCCATCCGCGCCACCCGGCCATCGAACAGGTCAAATATGCAGGCCAGCAGAATAAACCCCATCGCCAGCTTGATCTGTGAGAAGTCCCCCGTCGCAATGTCGGCCTCTACGATCTTGGTCAGCGCGATGAAGCCGCAGAAAAGATTCGCCGCCGTCAGCAGGTTCGGCAAGAAGTAGATCTTCAACTTCGGCTCGGCAGGCCCGCCAGCCGGTGGATTGGGAAGCGGTGAAGGCATATCTCCTCCTGGGTCAGGTCACCATTACTCAAACACCGCCAGGACCGTCTCGCCCCCGATCACGCGGTCGTTAAGCCGGACCTTGATCCGGGCGTTGCGCGGCAGATACACATCGGCCCGCGAGCCGAACTGGATCAGGCTCACGCGGTCGCCACGCACAACCTCGTCCCCTTGCCGAACGAAAGGCACAATCCGCCGCGCGATCAGGCCCGCGATCAGGCGCACCCCGACCTTCCGCCCCCGCGGCTCGCTCGCCTCGAATCCCAGCAGGGCGTTCTCGTTGTAAATGGCCGATTCCGCCTTGAGCGCGTTCAGAAACTGGCCGGTGGTGTATTTGTAATAGGCCAGCTTCCCGCTCACAGGCGCATTCTGCACATGCACGTCGAACACCGAGAGAAAAATCGAGACACGCTGGCAATCGCCCCCCATGAAATCCGGCTCGGTGGTCGTGCCGATCACATCCACCTTCCCGTGACCCGGGGCCAATACAAAGTTTGTCCCCGCCGGAACCCGGGCATCGGGGTCGCGAAAAAAGTAGAGGGTAAACACCGTGAAAAGAGCCCACAGCAACGACACACCGCCAAGAAACGGCGTGCCAATGCATCCCCCCCGAAAGACAACCCCGCCGATGGCACCGATCACGCCCGCCGCGATCAGCGCAATCAGAATCAACCTAAAGGCCGACTTCCTGGCTTTGCCGGAATGTTTCATGCGTCCCAAAGTTAGAGGCTAAGCGGCAAAGCGCAAAGGCTAAAGTCAGGGGCCCCTGCCCTACCCCAAAGCTTAGCCAAGCGATGAGGGAGCACGGGGACGAATCCAACGGATGAATGGATGGGGAGATTGGTACCGGGAGCAGGGGTGGTGAGGCTTGCGGGG